>JANMKS010000209.1:0-3767 GCA_031372155.1 Sphingomonas sp. | reverse complement strand
CTTGGTGCCGCGTGAGAACAGCATCGGCTGGCCGTTTTCGACCCATAGCTGCATATCGTCGGTATTGGGCTTCTCGGTGAATTTCGAGAATACGTCGTCATTGTAGACGATGCAGTTCTGGAAAATCTCGACGAACGACGTGCCCTTGTGGCGATATGCAGCCTTCAGCACGTCAGGCAGCTTTTTGTGGACGTCGATGCCGCGCGCCACGAAACGCGCGCCCGAGCCGAGCGCAAAGGCGCAGGGTCTCGCAGGGCGATCGACCGACCCGAACGGCGTGGAGGGCGACTTCGTGCCTTCGCGCGACGTGGGCGAATATTGCCCCTTGGTCAGCCCGTAAATCTCGTTGTTGAACAGCAGGAACTGCACATTCAGATTGCGCCGCAACAAGTGCATCGTGTGATTCCCGCCGATCGACAGTGCATCGCCGTCACCGGTGATGATCCAAACATCGAGTTCTGGATTGGCGAGCTTCACCCCCGTCGCGACCGCAGGCGCACGACCATGGATCGTGTGGAAGCCGTAGGTTTCCATGTAATAGGGGAAGCGCGACGAACAGCCGATGCCGCTCACGAACACGGTATTCTCGGGCCGCGCGCCGATTTCGGGCATGGTGCGCTGCATCGCCTTCAGAATCGCATAGTCCCCGCAACCCGGGCACCAGCGCACTTCCTGATCGCTTTCCCAATCCTTGGGGGTGGTCAGGCGAATGGGAGTCATGTCGTTCATTGCACTGATCCTTGCGGTGTCGGTTCGGGGCCACCCACCGGATTGGGCAACGCGGTACCGCTCGGCTCCACGGTGCCGCCTTCGTTCCCGACGACGTCATCGAAAAACCTGCCGATAGCTTCTTCGATCTCGACGATCCGGAACGGCTGTCCCGACACTTTGTTCAGCGGCTTTGCATCGACGAGATACTGGTCGCGGAGCACCGTCTTCAGCTGGCCCGTATTCATTTCTGGTACGAGGATATGATCGTAACCCCTGAGCAAGTCACCCAGATTATGCGGCAACGGCCAGATGTGGCGGATGTGGACATGTGAAACATCCAGCCCCTTGTTTCGCGCTCGCCGCACCGCCTGGTGGATGGGACCATAGGTCGATCCCCAGCCCACCACGACGAGCTTGCCGCCGGCATTGCCGATCACGATATCCTGTTCGGGAATATGGTCTGCCACGCCCGCGACTTTCGCTTGGCGCAGGTCGGTCATCGCCTGATGGTTGCCCGGCGAATAATCGATATGTCCGGTATCGACCTGTTTTTCGATACCACCGATCCGGTGCAGCAGACCCGGCGTTCCGGGTTTCACCCAAGGCCGCGCGAGTTTGGCGTCGCGCGCATAGGGCTTGAACCCGCCCTCGGGGACATGCTCGAGGAATTCGACCGGAAACGCGTCGAAGTGGCTGCGGTCCGGCACTTTCCACGGCTCGGCTGCGTTGGCGATATAGCCGTCAGTCAGAAGCATGACCGGCGTCATGAACTGGGTCGCCAGCCGAACCGCCTCGATCGCGCAATCGAAACAATCGGCAGGGCTGCGCGCCGCGATTACCGGCATCGGGGCATCGCCGTTGCGGCCATAAACTGCCTGGTACAGGTCCGACTGCTCGGTCTTGGTCGGCAATCCTGTCGAAGGGCCGCCGCGCTGCGAATTGACGATGACCAGCGGCAGTTCGGTCATGATCGCCAGCCCCATCGCTTCTCCCTTCAACGCGATTCCCGGGCCCGAAGAGGATGTCACACCAAGCTGTCCAGCGTACGAAGCGCCGATCGCCGCGCCGATTGCCGCGATCTCGTCTTCGGCCTGGAAGGTCGTGACGCCGAATTCCTTCAGCCGTGCAAGATAATGCAGGATGGCCGACGCCGGCGTGATCGGATAGCCGCCGAAGAACATCTTCAGATTCGCAAGCTTCGAGCCTGCGACCAGCCCCAGCGCCAGCGCCTCGGCACCGGTGACGGTCCGGTAAAGCCCGGGCTCGACCGGTGCCGGTGCCAGCGCGTGTTGCCGCACAGATGGGCCAAGCTCGGCGGTCTCGCCATAAGCGTGCCCGGCATTCAGCGCCGCAATGTTCGCGTCAGCCAAAACCTTGTTCTTGGCAAACTTCGCGTTCAGCCAGTCGACGACCGGCTTCCTCGGCCGCCCGAACATCCAGAGCGCCAGCCCCAGCGTCCACATGTTCTTGCAACGCAACGCTTCCTTGTTGCCCAGGCCGAACGGCTTCACCGCGTCGAGCGTCAGCTGCGAAATGTTGAACGAGATGAGCTGCCATTTCGCCAGCGAGCCGTCAGTGAGCGGGCTCACCTCGTACTGTGCTTTCGCCAGGTTGCGCGCGCCGAATTCGCCCTCGTCGGCGATGATCAGTCCGCCCGGTTTCAACGCCTCGACATTGGTTTTCAGCGCCGCAGGGTTCATCGCGACGAGCACGTCGGGCGCATCACCCGCGGTTTCGATCGCGGTCGAGCCGAAGTTGATCTGAAACGCCGATACACCGAACAACGTCCCCTGCGGCGCGCGAATTTCGGCAGGAAAATCGGGGAAAGTCGCAAGGTCATTGCCCGCAAGCGCAGTCGACAGCGTGAACTGCCCTCCCGTAAGCTGCATCCCGTCGCCGGAATCGCCGGCAAAACGCACGACTATGTTTTCGGGGTCCGGGTGCGCGGACGCCTCCCTGGGGGTCACTTCGTGAACGGCGGTCGCCATTTATTCTTCCTGCTGAGTCGCACGCTCTCTACGGCGCGCGGTGCACGGACACAAAATAGTAAAACTGCGCGCGCAATCAATTGAAATAGGCGGCGGCACAGTTCCGCATCGTCGCCGCATGCCGTGCGGCGACAGCCGCTACGTCCTTGCCATAGCCGCCGCCCATTGCGCTTGCCATCGGAATGCCAAGCCTCCGGGCGCGTCCGGCAACCAGTGCGTCGCGCGCCGCGATCCCGTTATCCGAAAGGGCGAGGCGACCGAGCTTGTCGTCCGCATGAACGTCCACGCCCGCCTGATAAAGGATCAGGTCGGGTCGCGCACGATCGATCATCAAGTCCAGCGTCGGTGTCAGGGCGGTCAGGTACGCGTCATCGCCGGTGCCGTCGGGCAATTCGACATCCAGCGTCGAGCGCGCCTTCCTGGCGGGGAAATTCTTCGCCGCGTGGACCGAAAGGGTCATTACATCCTCCCGCCCGGCCAGAATGACGGCAGTTCCGTCGCCCTGATGCACGTCGAGGTCAACGATCAGGACGCGCCGCACGTCGCCCTCGCCCAGCATCCGCAGCGCGGCGACGGCAAGGTCGTTGAACACGCAATACCCCGCGCCGCTGTCAGGCAAGGCATGATGGCTCCCTCCCGCCGCGTTCGCCGCAAACCCGTGCTCGATCGCCAGCCTGGTCGCCAGCCACGTTCCGCCCGGCGAGAGGACAGCACGCCGCGCTACTTCGGGTGAGACCGCAAACCCGATGCGGCGCTCGATCGCGGGCAGCACGCGCGCACTGAGCACTGCTTCCACATAATCGGCTGCATGCGCCTTTTCCAACCAGCGCCGCGGTATCGGCTCGGGGCGGTGCTCGACGAATGCGTGCCCTGCCCGCAGCGCATCCATGACCAGCGCATATTTGCTGAACTGGTGCGCCCCTCCGTTCGCGCGAATCACATAATCGGGGTGATGGACGACGTGCAGCATCGCCGTTAGCTAGGTCGCACCATGTCGAGAGGGAAGTGAATGACGACGACCGAACGCCCTGACGTCCAGATGTTCCTGGCGTTCCTCAACAATCTGCC
>JANMKS010000199.1:0-3992 GCA_031372155.1 Sphingomonas sp. | reverse complement strand
GGGCATGTGCACCGACGCGTTCACCAGGATTTCGTTCGATCCGGTGATACGCGACGCCGCATATGTCAGAGAATTGGTCTCGAGCGTGCCCGATGGGAAGTTGAAGTCGAAGTATTTGCGCCCCTCGGCAAGGTCGCCCGAGGTCACGGTCGTTGCGGTCATCGAGCGACGGACGGCCAGCGCGCTCGAGTCGCAAGCCTGCTGGAGCCGACCCTTCACGACATAGGCGCGGCTGACGTCGAGGCCGGATCCGATCATCGCCGTGATCGGCAAAAGAGCGGCACCCACGAGTGCCAGCGTGTTGCCGCGCTGATCGCGGCGAAGGCGCGCTAGAACACCTTCGGGTGTTGCGATACGCCTTGTTTGCGTGTTCCGGCGGATGATCACTGTGATGCCCCTCAACAATCGACTAGCGGCTGTCATTGGCGAAGTTCGGCTAACGGGCGTTGAAGGGATGCAGTTAACGCCGTCTTTCCCTTGTCCGCACTGTGCCGATCAGTGACACCGCCCCCGCTCCTTGATGAGGTCCGCGCGATCGCATTGTTGCATGCGCCGTCGAAGGTGCGTTCCGCACTTGCCGCGCTGTGGGCGCTCGATGAAGCGCTTGGCCGCATCGTCCGGACGACCACAGAACCGATGCTGGGACAGATGCGGCTGACGTGGTGGCATGAGCAGTTGCGCGAGCTCGACCGGAGCCAGGTCGCGGCCGAACCCGTGATTTTGGCGCTGTCCGATATCGTCGCAACGGGGCGGCTGCACGGCTCCGACCTCGCCGGTTTGGTCGAGGGATGGGAGGCGCTGCTCGAGCCCTTGCCATTGAGCCAGGCCGCTCTGGACGATTACGCTACCGACAGGGGCGGGAGGTTGTTCGAGATGTCGGCGCGGCTTTTAAGCCGGGAGATGCCCGTGACGCTGGGCGAAGGATGGGCGCTCGTCGATTTCGCCGGGAGGTGCTCGGACAATACGACTGCCAATCGCGCGTGGGCAATGGCGCGCGCGAGATTACAGGGGCAACCCATCAAGGGGCCGAAGCCTTTGCGTATTTTGGCGAGAATCGCGGCGGCAAAAGCAAAGCGCCCCGCGTCCTTGCGAGGAGACCCACCGTCGCGATGGGAATTACTTGGCGCGGTCTTGCGATAAGCGCGTTCGTGTCTATCGTCCGCTGGCGAATATTCGGGGGGCGAAGCGATGTGGCGGTTTTTGACGGGGGCGGGTTCGGTGTTGCTGCTGATGACGGCGGGGCTCTTCATCTGGCGGGCTCAGGCTGACAGTCCGTCACTCATCCCGCCTGCTCCCGCTGCCGAAGGAACAGCGATGGGTATTGCTGATCTTGCTCCCCCGCCACAGGCGAGTGAACGCACGCGCGAGGAGAAGCGGTTTTCGCGTTATGACAAGGATCGCAACGGGGCAGTGGCGCGCGCGGAGTACCTGGGGGGTCGACAAAAGGGCTTTGCCAAGCTCGACGCGAATGGCGACGGGCGGCTGTCGTTCGACGAATATGCGGTCAAGGCAGTCGTGAAGTTCGCCGCAGCCGACAAGGACCGAAATGGCGGGTTGAATGCGACAGAGTTCGCAACGACGCGTGTGATCAGGAAGCCCGTGGTCAGGCCGAAATGTGCATCTGGTCCTCGGGCGCCAGCAGCGGAGGACGGAGAGGAGAGCTAGGCAGCCACGCCGCAAGATCTTCGCGCGCGCGGGTGGTATAAAGCCGCTTGCGATCCGCTTTCTTGGATTTCTGCGTCAGGTTGAGCGGAGGGAACAGCCCGAAGTTGACGTTCATAGGCTGGTATGTGCTCGCCTGTGCTCCGCCCGTAATATGCGCGAGAAGTGCACCGAGCGCCGTCGTCGGCGGAGGCGGGAGCAGCGAGGGGTCACTCGCGAAACGTCCCGCGAGAAGGCCGATGGCCGCACTTTCCAGATAGCCTTCACAGCCGGTGATCTGGCCTGCGAACCGAATATCCGGCCTCTTCTTCAGGCGAAGCGTCGCATCGAGCAACACGGGCGATTTGATGAACGTGTTGCGATGCAGTCCGCCAAGGCGAGCGAACTCGGCGTTCTGGAGGCCGGGGATCATGCGAAAGATGCGGACCTGTTCGGCGTGCTTCAACTTCGTTTGAAAGCCGACCATGTTCCACAGCGTGCCGAGCGCATTGTCCTGGCGAAGTTGCACGACGGCCCAGGGCCAATGCCCGGTCTTCGGATTGTCGAGACCGACGGGTTTCATCGGTCCGAACAGCAATGTGTCGACTCCTCGTTCAGCCATGACCTCCACCGGCATGCATCCTTCAAAATAGGGCGTGTCGGCTTCCCACGCCTTGAGCTCGGTCTTTTCGCCCGCCATGAGCGCGTCGTAGAATGCGAGGTATTCAGCCTTGGTCATCGGGCAGTTGATATAGTCGGCACCGTCGCCGTCGAGACTGCCCCCAAATTGAGAAGACTTTCCCCAGCGCGAAGCTTTCCACGCGATGTCCATGTCTATCGTATCGCGGTGCACGATCGGGGCGAGTGCGTCGAAGAACGCCAGGCTGTCTTCGCCGGTTTCGGCGCCTATTGCACTCGCCAGCAGCGGCGCGGTCAACGGTCCGGTCGCAACGATGGCGGGGCCATCAGGAAGCACGTCGATGCGCTCGCGGACGAGCGTGATGTTGACATGGTCGGTGAGTGCCGCGGTAACGCTCGCCGAAAAGGCGTCACGGTCGACGGCAAGCGCCGAACCCGCGGGAACACGATGACGGTCGGCCTCGCGCATGACAAGCGATCCGAGCGCGCGCATTTCCTGGTGCAGCAGCCCGACCGCATTCGATTCGGCGTCGTCCGACCGGAAGCTGTTCGAACAGACGAGTTCGGCCAGATGATCGGTGCGGTGTGCAGCCGTGCCGAACTCTGACCCCGCACCGCCGCCCCGCATTTCGGACAGCCGGACGTGTACGCCCGCCTCAGCGAGTTGCCAGGCCGCCTCGGACCCCGCCAGGCCGCCGCCTATGATATGTATGTCGTGAACCATCGTCCGCCAATCGAACAAAACGGTCCGCGCGTCGAGTGGGCAACACGCTCGCGGTAGCCCAAGATTCGAGCAAAGGACGTCTTCTTCAGCCGAAACCCCGGCGCCGGAACAGGCCGCGCTTGGCGACGCTTTCGAACATTTCGTCGGGCCCTTCGGGATCGAGCACTTCATTGTCGGCGAGCCAGGCCTCTACCGCGGTCAGGTCAGGAACCTCGTACGGGCGCAGCCTGTTTTTTTGCCCACGCAGCGCGTCGATCGTCGCCACGAGCGATTGCGATCGGGCAAAGTGATCGTCCACTTGCTCGACCTCAAGCCCGAGATGCTCGGCGATCAGGCCGGATCGGATGCGGGCAATCGCGCCGACCCGGTTGGAATTGTCCCCCTCATCGGCGTGGATCGCGATATCGCATTCGGTGTCGAGCCGCAGCGACCGATTGTTCATGTTCGAAGAGCCGACGCGGATCACCTCGTCGTCCACAATCAGGATTTTGGCGTGAACATAGATCGGCACGCCACCATCGGTATGCGGATGGTACATGTGCAGCCGGTTGTAGGTATCGCGCTGCTTCAATGCCTGAAAGATCCGGGCGCGGGCGGAATCCATCGCAATTGGTTCAAGCCACCCCTGCGCGGTCACCGGATTGATAATGACGACTTCAGGCCCCGATGGCTCGTCGAGCCGCCGCGCAATGGCTTCGGAAACCCTCCGTGATGCGAAATACTGACTTTCGGCATAAATGAAGCGCCGGGCCCGCGCGATCTGCACTAAATAAAGCGCCTCGATCTCGGTAACCGCGGTTTCACTTTCGATGGCAGGGATGGATCGAGCGATCGCGACGTCGACGTTTTCGAAATCGACGGCAAGTGCCTCGGGCCAGCAGTCGTCCTTGCCCGGGACCGGCCTGATGGGGGCGCAGCCCGCCCGTTGCCAGCGATGCCGACATAATTCGCCGAGAGCGGCCGCGACCGGTCCTTCGAGCGCGCTCGT
>JANMKS010000182.1:0-1930 GCA_031372155.1 Sphingomonas sp. | reverse complement strand
GCGGCCTATCGCACCGAACAGGTCTTTTATCCGTCGAAGGATGGCACGCCGATCCCGATGTTCATCGTCCGCCGCGCAGACCTGGCGCCCGGACCCGCGCCGACGCTGCTTTATGGCTATGGGGGCTTCAACGTTGCGCTGACGCCGGGCTTTGCCGCGACGCGCCTCGCATGGCTGGAACAGGGGGGAGTGCTTGCCGTCGCCAACCTTCGCGGCGGCGGCGAATATGGACGCGACTGGCACGACGCCGGTCGCCTTGCCCGCAAGCAGAACGTTTTCGACGACTTCATCGCGGCGGGCGAATGGCTCGTCGCGCAGGGGATCACATCGAAAGCGAAGCTCGCGATACAAGGCGGGTCGAACGGCGGGCTGCTGGTCGGCGCGGTCATTAACCAGCGCCCCGACCTGTTCGCGGCGGCGCTGCCCGCGGTCGGTGTCATGGACATGCTGCGTTTCGACAGGTTTACCGCCGGGCGGTACTGGATCGACGACTACGGCGATCCTGCACGTGAAGCCGACTGGCGCACGCTGCGGTCATATTCGCCGTACCATAATATCCGGAGCGGGGTGGACTACCCCGCGGTCCTGGTGACCACGGCGGATACCGACGACCGCGTCGTGCCCGGGCACAGCTTCAAATACACTGCCGCTTTGCAGGCGGCACAGGCAGGCAACAAGCCGCACCTCATTCGCATCGAAACGCGCGCCGGCCATGGCAGCGGCAAGCCGATCGACAAGATCATTGAGGAGGCAGCCGACGAATGGGCCTTCATCGCGCGCTGGACCGGCATGTCGGTCCAGCGCGCCAGCGAAGTCAGCGTGCCTGAATCTGGACCACCGGCGGCAGGAAGCGGCGGCCGATCTTTTCGTAAGTCAGGCTAACGCGCGCAAGATTGCGGCGCTGTCCCTTCAGGTCCATCGGCGTGGTACAGCCCCCCGCACGAACTCGCTGGGTATTCGCGATGTCCTGACGTCCGCCGTTCTGGAACACGGCGTTCGCGTCGAGCAAGCGGAACGGCTGGCCGATCGCACAGATGCGAACCTGGCGATGGCGCTCATTCCCGCGAACGCGGATGACGTCGCGGTCCGCGCCGCGATCGACCGTCTGATAGCCAATCGTGTCCCAGCCGCGTTGCGCGGACGCCGGGCTGACGACAAGAGCGGCGGCTGCCGCAGCAGTAAAGACAAGTGCTTTCATCGGTATTCTCCCATTGGGTGCGGTGCAAACGCGCGGGTACGGGGAAAGGAGCCATGCTTTCATTTCGCTGTCGGATCAATTCAGACTGCCGACAATCAAGGGCGCTTAGTCCCGGTCACGGGCCGCGAATCGGCGAAGGCCCGCATGAGGATTACGACGATGACGACTCTGCGTTCAGTCACGGCTTCCGCAATTGCTGCGGCGGTGCTCGCAACTTCGGTTACACCGGCGATGGCGCAAGGCTATCGCGGGGACGGCTATCGCAATCCGGGCCAGCAATGGGGCGGGTATCGCCGCGACCGCAATCGTGGCCCCAATGCCGGCCAGGTCGTCGGCGCGATCGCGCTTGTGGGCATCATCGCCGCGATTGCTTCGGCATCGAAAAACAACCGCAATCACGGGGGCATCGGCGGCGAGGATGCGGCGGCTAACGCCTGTGCCGCGCGCGTCGAGCAGCGTTTCGGCGGAAACGGTCGTGCGTCCGTCGAGGACGTCGTGCGAACTCGTGACGGATATGAAGTGCGCGGCACGATCGACAGCCGGGGTTATGGACGTGATTACAGCAACGGCCAATCCTTCGCCTGCTCGGTCCGCTACGGCCAGGTCGACGACCTGCGGTTCGACGACGGGCGCGGCTATCAGGGCTATTGACCCGGTGACAGGGGGACATGGCCTCGTTAGAGGAGGCCATGTCCTCAATCCTCATCGTTGATTTCGGCAGTCAGGTTACGC
>JANMKS010000151.1:0-2422 GCA_031372155.1 Sphingomonas sp. | reverse complement strand
TCCCGCCATGCTCGCTCTTCGCCAATGGGGCGAGAAGTGGGAGTCGGGGACGCCTTCCACGCCCGTGCTCGTCGACGAACGCGACAAGCAACCGATCCGTCAGATCGGAATATTGTCGCATGACGGGCGCGAGCTTGGATTACACGATCTGTGCTGGGCGCATGCTGAGGATATTCGTCCGCTGGAGCCGGTGAAGCTGCACGCGGTCGCGTAGGGAGGGTCGCAGCAGACGTTGGCGAAGCCGACGTCGCGGATCGGCGACCCTACCGGACGGCGGGCCAGCAGCCCGACCGACGGCGTGGCTTTGCCACGAATATCGAATTCATTTGGAGTGAAGACGCGGCAAATCCGCGCCTTCGTCGGTCGTCGCTTTGGCGACGCTATCCGTCGTAATCGGCACCCAGATTCTGGTTGCGCGGCGGCGCGGCGGCGGTGAGGCGCAATGCCTCGGCCGACTGGCTAAGCGAACCCATTTCATCGACGACATCGTCGTCATCGATCTGCACGCGCTGAAGATTCGACACGACCGATTCGAGAAGTTCATCGGGCAGGACCGTCTCGTCGGCGATTTCTCGCAGTGCGACAACCGGATTTTTGTCGCGATCGCGGTCGATCGTGAGCTCGGCACCGCCCGAAATCTGCCGGGCACGCTGTGCCGCGAGCAACACCAGGTCGAACCGGTTGGGAATCTTGTCGACACAATCCTCGACCGTCACGCGCGCCATCGAACGCTTCCTTCAAAACTTGCCAATGCAGAGAAGCCGCTCCGGTAACAGTCGCGCCTTGCAAAAGCAACATCGGCGCGCGATGCCCACGGACATGGGTGAAGCGTTCGACGTCGACGGCAATCGCCTTTCGCTGCTGACCGAGGGGCCCGAACGTCTCGATGCGCTCGTGGCGCTGATCGACGGCGCGAAGACCAGCCTGAAATTGCTCTATTATATCTACGCCGATGATGACGCCGGCCAGCGCGTTAAAAACGCGATGCTGGGGGCCACGCAGCGCGGGGTAAAGGTCAGCCTGATTGTTGATGGCTTCGGTAGCGATGCGGCAGAACAGGAGCAATTTTTCGAGCCGCTGAAGACTGCCGGAATCGAAGTCTGTGCGTTTCATCCACGCTGGGGGCGGCGGTATCTGCTGCGCAATCATCAGAAAATGGCTGTGGCCGACGACGAACGCGCGATCGTGGGCGGTTTCAATGTCGCCAGCGATTACTTCCAAGCCACCGGCACCACCGCCTGGCGAGACTTGGGCTTGTTGGTCGAAGGTGAGGCGGCACGTCGGTTGTCGGGATACTATGACGTCCTGGAGCGCTGGACCCATCAACCGAAATCGAGGATGCGCGATCTGCGTGGTGCGCTGCGCGGCTGGAGCAATCCCGCTGGCAAGACACGCTGGCTCCTTGGCGGCCCGGCACGGCGCCTGTCGCCCTGGGCCAGATGTCTTCGCGAAGACATGAAGGCGGGCACATCAATGTCAATGATCGCCGCGTACTTCGTGCCCAACCCGGCAATGCTGCGCCGCATCGACGCGATTGGCCTGCGTGGAACTGCACGTGTGGTCACTGCGTCGATGACTGACAATCCGGCAACGATCAGTGCCGCACGTTTCACCTATCCGGGCTTGTTGCGGAAAGGCGTACACGTCTTCGAATATCGAATATCGCGCCTCCACACAAAGCTCATCCTGATCGACGACGTTGTTTTCATCGGCAGCGCGAATTTCGACATCCGCAGCCTGTATCTGAACCTAGAGATCATGCTGCGGATCGACGATGCGGCCTTCGCCCGACACGTTGCGACTTACATTGAAGGCGAAATCGCGAATTCGGCGGAACAGCGGATTTCCGATTATATCGGATGGCGTACCTGGGGTTCAAAAATACGTCGCGCGCTGGCATATTTTGTCGTGGCCGTGATGGACTATAACGTGTCCAAGCGGCTCAATCTCGACGCCTGACCCTCAAAAGCGCTAGCTCTTCCACGCCCAGTACAATTGGGCAGGCGGGACGTTCCATGCCTCGAACCCGTGATCGATGCGCTCGAAGTGCGGAACCATGAAGTCGCGGCATTTCGGACTGAACTGGTAGACGAGGAACGCACCGCCGCTGCGCAGGACTGCGTGCGTCGCTGCCGCGATCGCCGCGCCTACGCCTTTGGGCAAGGTCGAGAAGGGCAAGCCCGAAAGGACATAGTCTGCGTTGGCAAAACCCGCTTCGTCAACGATCCTTTCAACCTCGGCCGCCGACCCCAGAATCGCGCGGAACCGCGGATCGGTGATGGTCTCGTTCAGATATTCGATGAAATCAGGATTGGTATCGATCGCCAGCAGCGTCGCGTCGTGCGGCAGGCGATCGAGGATCGGGCGGCAGAAGGTGCCAACACCGGGACCGTATTCGACGAACAGCCTGGTGTTCGCCCAG
>JANMKS010000143.1:0-2380 GCA_031372155.1 Sphingomonas sp. | reverse complement strand
GGCACTTGTCGCGGCCGGGCATGTTCCCTTCGAATTGTCACCCGCACACGATCTCCTAAGCCGACTGATCGTCACTCTGCGCCTCGTCGCGCCAAAGATGGTCACGCCGCCGCCCGCCACCCAGGCGATCGTCGCGCGGGCTTGCAACGCGCGCGATTGGGGTGAGCTGCTTGCGAACGTCACGTCGGCTTGCCAGTGCGTGACCGCTTGCTGGCAAGCCGTCGTCGAAAGGGAAAACGCGCAATGATCGAGACAGGACAAACCGTCCCTGAACTTTCGTTTGAAGTTTCGGGGGGCGAAGTACCCGAAGGACGTCAGGCCAAGCTGTCCGATTGGCGCGGCCACCCTGTCGTGCTCTATTTCTATCCCAAGGACGACACCCCCGGCTGTACCCGCGAAGCGCAGGACTTTTCTGCGCTTGCCGAAGCGTTCAAGGCGCTGGGCGTCACCGTCATCGGCGTTTCCAAGGACACGGCCGCACGCCACGCCAAATTTGCCCAGAAGCACGGTCTTTCAGTCATTTTAGCCGCCGATGTCGACGGCGAATTGTGCGAAGCGTTCGGCGTGTGGGTCGAAAAGTCGCTCTATGGGCGCAACTACATGGGCATTGAACGCGCGACATTCCTCATCGCCGAAGACGGCAAGGTCGCGCGCATCTGGCGAAGAGTTAAGGTCGCGGGTCACGCCGAATCGGTGTTGAATGCGGCAAAAGAGCTGAATTGATTCAACAATTCGCGCGTGATTCGCGGCGTGGTAAACGCTTCGCCGCGCGACAGCCGCACCCTGTCCCGTTGGTCGACTGACGTGGTTGTCAGCATGACAAACCCGTTACAGACATTGCCATAGACGCAGGGACGGGTGGGCAAACCAGTCAGTGTCAGAAATAAACGCCGTGCAATCGGTAAGGTTGCACGGTCCCTTTGGTCGCCGGGGGTTTTGGATGTTTGAAATGAATTCTTTGTCGCGCAGCGAACTCGTGTCACGGGTCCGCAATCTTTTTCGGGCGCGCGAAGTGTTCGTTCACGACGGTGCCTCGATGCGCCGGATTCACATCTCGGCACGGTCGCAGGCAGTGGCCGCTTCCATCCTCACCGCTACATTTGCACTTTCGATGCTCGGCACCGCGCAAATTGCCGGCGCGGCACCCGACGTTGCTGTTGCGGTGTCGCAGAATGTGGCAGTCGTCCGCATGCAACATCAGGTCGCGACCATGCAGTCGGACATGGCCGCCATTCGCACAGAAGCCGCTGCGCACGCTGCGCGCCTCGATCAGCGACAGGCATTTCTGGACGCGGTAATGACAGGCAAGGGCACGCCTGCACTTCCCGCAAAGTCGGGTGAAGTGTCAGCCCGCGCCGCAGACTCCGTCGCGCCCTTGAACGGTGTCGAGGCCCGGCAGGTCGCGATGGCTGGAAAGGCGACTGCGATGGTTGAGGCGCGTTACCGTTCGACGGCGGCAACGCTCGCGCATTTCGGTATCAAGGCGAACCGGGTATCCGCGAACACCGCGATGGGCGGCCCGTATGAGCCGATCGACACGACGGCGACCAAGGGCGCGCCCGATCCGGCATTCCGCGCCTTGTTCCAGTCGTGGAAGCGGCTGGACAGCCTGCAACAGGGCATCGTTGCAATCCCTTCGCAAAAGCCGGTCGAGCTTCTCGATTTTACCAGCGGCTTCGGCGTTCGCAGCGATCCGTTCCGCGGTGGTGCGGCGATGCACGCAGGCGTCGATATTCGCGGGCCGATGGGCACCCCCATTCACGCGACCGCCGACGGGATGGTCAGCCGTGCGGGTTGGGCGAACGGCTATGGCAACCTCGTCGAACTGACGCACGGGCGCGGTATCCAGACGCGCTATGGCCACTTGTCCGTCATTCTGGTTCAGCCCGGACAGCGCGTTAAGCGTGGCGACCTGATCGCCCGCATGGGTTCGACCGGCCGTTCGACCGGCAGCCATCTCCATTATGAAGTCCGGCTCGACGGGAACGCCGTCAATCCGATGCCATTCCTTCAGTCGGCAAACTACCTTGCCGCCATGCAGACGCGCGGCGCAACCCGCGTCGCAATGGGTGGCCCGGCCCAATAACTTGCTGATGGGCGCTGCTGCGCCTATCTCTGCGGCATGAACGTTGACCTCACGCCCAGTGCGGCTGCACGCGTTGCCGCCATTGCGGCCAAGCAGGCGAGGCCCGCCATCCTGCGTCTTTCGGTTGAAGGTGGCGGTTGCTCGGGGTTCCAATACAAGTTCGGACTGGCCGATGCCGCCGAAAGCGATGATGCGGTGGCAGAGACCGATGGCGTTCGCCTCATCGTCGATCCCGTCAGCCTCGATCTCGTCGCGGGAGCTGCGGTCGATTATGTCGAATCGCTCGGCGGATCG
>JANMKS010000128.1:0-1945 GCA_031372155.1 Sphingomonas sp. | reverse complement strand
ATCATGCCAACATCGATGCTGTCTGCGAAGTGAATAGTGGCCGTGTCGGCAGAACGTCATGCCGATCTTGTTTCAGCACTCACCTGCACGGGCGTGACGCCGCCATTCATTGCACCGTGGACCCTGAAACGAGTTCAGGGTGACGGGACGGGGGCGAGGGTCAGCCCTCCGCCGGAACTTCGCTGACGACCTTTTTCGGGCGACCGCGGCGTTTGGGGACGGACGCTTCGTCGCTTGCCGGTTCGGGCGCGATTGCGATCGAGGGGGGCAGGATGTCGAGACTGAGCGTTGCTTCCTCAGCCGCCGGCTGATCGCGCTCCGGACGGCGTTCGCGGTTCTGGCGGGGGCGATCGTCCCGGGGACGGTCGTCACGCTGGGGACGATCCTCGCGCGGCTGGCGTTCCTGCCGCGGTTCGTCGCGGCGCATGTCGTCGCGCGGCTGGCGGTCGGCACCATTGCCGTTTCCATTCGAACGCGCCGACTGGTTGCGGTCACCGTAATCGCGGCGGGGGCGCTGATCGCCTTCGTCGCCGCGGTCCTGTTGCTGGTTTCGGTCCTGTTGCTGCGGTCGTTCCTGCTGCTGGCGATCCTGGCCGCGATCCTGCTGGGTGTCGCGGTCATAGCGTTGTTGCGGCTGCGCACGCTGCGGCTGCGGGCGGGGATCGAACTCGTCGCCCTCTTCGCCCTCGAAGCCCTCTTCGCCCTCAAAACCCTGGTCGTCGCCCTGATAACGTGAGTCGCGATTCGGCTGATTTTCTTCCTGGCGCGCGCGGCCATCGGCGAGGACGCGGAAATAATGGTCCGAAAACTGGAGGTAATATTCGGTCAGCACCCGGTCGCCCGACTGCTGGGCATCGCGTGCCAGCGTCTTGTACTTCTCGAGCATCTGCGCCGCATTGCCGCGCGAGCGATTGTCGATCCGGTTGCCATTGTCCTGGCGGCCGCCGCCGCTGTTGCCACCCTGTTGCGGGCGCTGGTTCGAGCGGCCGCGACGGCGACCGTTCTGCTGACGATTGTTGATCAAGATGAAGCCGTCCTTAGCAAGGGGTAACAATTGGTCCCTCTGTGCCCCTGCGCGTCGTCGTATCCGAACCGCCGGACGATCGACCGCTTCGCCAGTCTTTTGGTCACAATTGCCAAAAGCCGGGTACTATTGGGGGTAAGGCTGCGGCGCATTCGCTTTTCATCAAAGCTGGAAGATGCGTTCGCCCCTTGCGACCCATGTAGCGCCTCATTCTTATCAAACCAAGTATTAATTCGGTATTGCCACCAGACAACGGTCGCAACCCGCGAGATCCTTGCGCAGAATGACGGTGAAGCTTTGCGATTCGAGAAGTGCGGCGACGGCGAGCGCCTGTGTCGACCCGATCTCGATACAGGCAACGCCGCCCACGACCCGGCGAAGTTGCGGGGCCAGGGCGCGATAGGCGTCAAGGCCGTCCGTACCGGCAAAAAGCGCCGCGTGCGGCTCGTAATCGCGGACCTGCGGGTCGAGCACAGCGTCGTCCTCGACATAGGGCGGGTTGCAAAGGACGAGGTCGAAGCACTCCTCGATGCCGTCGGTCCAGTCGCCAAGGCGCAATTCGCAGCGACGGGTGGCGATGCGGTCGGCATTGCGCCGGGCAACTTCGAGTGCGGCGGCCGAGGCGTCGATGCCGAGGCCGGTCGCGGCGGGCCATTGATCGAGCGCGGCGAGCAACAGCGCGCCCGAGCCCGTGCCAAGGTCGAGGATGCGGCGCGGCCCAACCGTCCCGAAGTGCGCCACCGCGGCTTCGATGAGCGTCTCGCTGTCGGGGCGGGGGATGAGGACGGCAGGCGTCACATCCAGATCGATCGTCCAGAACCCGCGCGTGCCGGTGATATAGGCGACCGGTTCATGCGCGAGGCGGCGAGACACCAGCTTTGCGAGAATCGCGGGATTGTCGCTTGCGTTTTCACCCAACAA
>JANMKS010000063.1:0-1939 GCA_031372155.1 Sphingomonas sp. | reverse complement strand
ATCCCGGCGGCCACGGCCCGATGTGGGATCTCGCGAACGACGTGCATTCGGTCGCCATCATCGAATCCGCACTCGCCGCCGACAAGCCCGTCGCCCTCGTCTGCCACGCCCCCGCCGCGCTGAAAAACACCCACGCGCCTGACGGTTCGCCGCTGGTCAAGGGGCGCAAGGTCACCGGCTTCACAAACGGAGAGGAAGCTGCCGTCGGCCTGACCGACGCCGTGCCGTTCCTGCTGGAGGACATGCTGAAGCAAAGCGGCGGCGATTACAGCAAGGGGCCGGACTTCGGGGTTTACACGGTGCAGGACGGACTGCTGATCACCGGGCAGAACCCGGCGTCGTCGGCGGAGGCGGCAGAGAAGGTCATCGCAGCCCTAACCGCGGCACCCGGGATTTGATTCGGGGTCCAGCTTCTTCATCTTTTGCAGTAGTGGCCGGGCAGCCAAATTCCGGTTCAAGTCCGGGATGACGGGGCTACCAGCGAAAGCCCTTCTTCGCCGCCGCCTCGTCGATGGCCTTCAACAAGGCCTTTTTCGACTCGGTGCGGTTCGCGCCCGAATTGCGCGGCATAGATTCATCGACGGAATGTCCGTACTTCGCTTCATAGGCGGCCCGACGCTCGGCAAGTTGCCGACCGAACTCCTCCATCTTGATGACGGGGCCGGGCCAATCGGCGTTGCTCGCCTTGGCGGGTTTGGGTTCGTCGGACATGCCGACACCTTGCCGCAACATTGAAGTTGCGGCAACAGCGCCGCCCCCGGGGCCACGACTCTCGGGAAGTAGGTGCCCCGCCGACCGTAAGGACGCCCGCAAGGGTGGAGTACCCGGTTTGTCGTGGTGGCGGGAGCACTGAAACACACTTGCCTCGATTCACGTTCCGTTCCATGCCGACGACATGGTAACGACGCACCTCATCCCGCCCGATATCGCCGAGCGGTTCGAGGTGCACGAGTGGCGCAACGCGACCGGCATTCTTGAAACTGCCCATCCCGGCGAATGGCGAGACGTCATCGCCGCACTTCGCGCGTTCGAGTTTCGGCGCAGCGAAGTGCTGGGAGGCGGCGGGGCGAAGTCGAGTATTGCCGGAAGGTTCGACGGCTTCCTGACCGAACGGGGCTGGGTCGAACGTAAGTTCGCGACCCGCATCAAGGTCGACGAGGACGAGCGGGACTCGCCGACGCACAAGGTCGACTGTTTCAAGGGTCGCGTCGGCCTTGAAATCGAATGGAACAACAAGGATCCCTTCTTCGACCGTGACCTGAACAATTTCCGTCTGCTGTTTGACCTGCGCGTGATCGACGTCGGCATCATCGTGACGCGCGCCAGCCATTTGCAGACGTTGTTTAAAGGTCTCGGCATCGGCACAAAGTACGGCGCATCGACGACACACATGGACAAGCTCCTGCCCCGCCTCGAAGGCGGCGGGGGCGGCGGCTGCCCGATCCTGGCGTTCGGTATCACGCGCGATTGCTATGTCGAGGATGATGCACCAATCGTAATAGGCAACGGTTCGGGGGACGATGACAATGGCTGATTACGAAAGCCCCGCCGGGCTACCTGTCACCCCCGACGGCCCCAACCTCGTCACCCCGGACTTGATCCGGGGTCCAGCTTCTTGTGTGTCTCCAGTCCTCACCGCCGCCGAAGACTTTGCTCTGGCGACGAAGGGCAAGCGCTTTTCGACGATCCTCGCTGACCCCCCGTGGCGGTTCCAGAATCGCACCGGCAAGATGGCCCCCGAACATCGCCGCCTGTCGCGTTACGACACGATGGATCTGCCCGACATCATGGCGTTGCCCGTCGCCGATTGCGCCGCCAGTCCGGCGCACCTGTATCTGTGGGTGCCGAACGCCCTGCTGCCCGAAGGATTGGCGGTGATGAAGGCATGGGGTTTCGAATACAAATCGAACATCGTCTGGCATAAAATACGCAAGGACGG
>JANMKS010000022.1:0-1972 GCA_031372155.1 Sphingomonas sp. | reverse complement strand
CGCCTGAGCTAGATCGAAGCGAGCTAGGCGCGGGTTCCCGTCATCGGCGACGTGCCGAACATGCCCGCCTTCACGCCTCCGGTCAGGGTGTCGCCATCGACCGTCGCGTCGCATTCGAGCTGCATCGGCATCGGCACTTTCATGTCCATCGTCCAGGTCAGCGTGTTACCCTCGATCTTGCCGTTGTTGCAGTCGAGCGCGCCCATCGCCCCGGCATTGGTGCCGCTCCACGTGCCGTCACCATTGTCGTTGACGGTCAGCACCGATTGCTGCTCGCCGAGCGGTGACTTCACCACACAATTCCACTGACCTGCGACGTTCGACATTCTTCTTCTCCTGTTTGAACTATTGCGCGGCCGGGTTGGGCAGCGTCTCCACGGGCAGCCCGACCTTGTCGAACTGCGGTTTCACTTTTGTGGCATCGCCGACGACGACCCAGGTAATCTTTGCCGGATCGATCGCTTTCCGCGCTTCTGCATCGAGCTGTGCCGCAGTCATCGCACGATACCGGCCGGGCAGCTTTTCATAATAATCATCGGGCCGCCCCAGCCAGACGATCCGCTGTATCGCGCCCAGAACGGCGTCCGACGTCTCGAATTGCCCGGGAAGCTCGCGCACGGCGCCGTTAATCGTACGCTCCAGCTCGGGGCCGGTGGTTCCCTTCGTGGTCAGATATTCGCGCATGTCGGCGATCAAGGCGGTCACTGTTTCGCCCGTCCGGTCCGCCTGTACCGGCGCCTGCACCACAAAGCGCGTGCGGTTCTCATAGCCGCTGATCCCCGATCCCACGCCATAGGACCAGCCCTTGGTCTCTCGCAGGTCGGTGTTCAGCCGCGACAGGAACGACCCACCCATCACGTCGTTCGCCTGGCGCAGCGCGATGTTGTCGCTCTTGCCGGTGAAATCCATGACCGTACCGCCAAGGATGACCGATTGGCCCGATTCCGGACGGTCGATCAGGACGATCTTGCTCGACGGTGCCGGGATCGGCGCGACGAAGCTCTTGACGGGTTTGGGCACCGCGGGTGCCGCCCAGTTGCCGAAGCTCGCTTCTAGCAGTGGCGTCAGCGCCGCGAGCGTGGTGTCGCCGATGACAAAGATCTGCGCGTTGTCGGGCCGTATCCAGTCGCGATGGAACGCCATGATCGCGTCGCGCGTCACTTTGGCAACCGCCGCCGCTTCGCCGGTGCCGGTCGATGGCACGCCGTAAGGATGGGCACGGCCATAGATGAGCGCGGGCAGGACATAGCTTGCCACGCCGTCGGGCGAACTCAGCTGTGACTTGATCAGCGAAAGCTGTTGCCCGCGCAGCCGCTCGACCTCATCGGGCGCGAACGCCGGGTTGCGGACGACATCGGACAACAGGCCGAGCGAAAGCCCGAGGTTCGGTGCCAGCGCGTACAGCCCGACATTGGTCCGGTCGATGCTCGCGCCCGTCGAGATATTGGCGCCCAGCCGCTCGCTTTCCTCGGCGATCTGAACCGAACTCCGCGTCTTCGTGCCCTCGTCGAGCAGCGCCAGCATCAGCGACTGCGTGCCGAGCGCCGATTTCGGGTCACTTGCATAGCCTGCGTCGAAACTGACCGAGACGCGCACGACCGGCACCGCCGCGCGGCGCGCGAAGAATACCGGGATGCCGTTCGATAACGTCGCGCGCTCGATCTGCGGGAACTCGAGCTCGGCGAGCGTCCCCACCGGCGGCAATTTCGATCGATCGGCCGCAGCCAGCGGTGCCTTGCTGACCGGCGCGCCTTGTTTGGGGTCGAAATAATGCGCCGGCCCGCGGCCCTCGGCAGGGGTCACATCGCCCGTGATGGCGATCGCTTCGGGTGACGTATCGCGTGGACCCGGCTCGACCGTCAGGTTGAAGACCGGCCGACCCATCCACTTGCGCGCCGCCGTACGGACCGCCGCCGGGGACAGCGCGGCCAGCTCAGCCAGCTCCTTCTTGTACTTGGCCGGATCGTTCGAA
>JANMKS010000444.1:0-2239 GCA_031372155.1 Sphingomonas sp. | reverse complement strand
CAGGTTGTTCCCGGGAACCTCCGCCATGTCGTCGGCGATCGGCGGATGAAATTGCACATATTCGACGAGATAGCCGATCAGCCGCGGATCGTCGGGCGCATAACCGGCGTCGACTGCGCCGTGGTATGCGACCGCGTTGCTTTCCATCGCGCGGAACATTGCTGTCAGCCATTCGGGCCCAGGCGGCGCATTGGCATCGAGAATGGCGACATAGTCCCCGCTCGACTGGGCAATCGCCGCGCCCCACAGCTGAAAGGGATTTGCTCCCATCAATGCGATCTGCGCGAAACCCTCCTGCTCGAGAAGCTCGATCGTCCCGTTGCCGTCATACGCAACGATGACTTCGGTGGATCGCATCCATGCGACATCCTGCGCCCGCAAGCTTTTGCAGAACGCCTCGGCATCGAACCCGCCCTTGGCTGCGACCGCCAGGCTGAGGCTAGGCAAAGTGCCGGACCGACCCGTCTTCGGCGCAGTCATAGCACGCGTAGAGAAGCTCGAGCGTATTGCGCGCGTCATCAAGCGAATTGGGGGGCTCGGTGCCATTGGCGATTGCTGCAAGAAACGCCCGGAACAACTCGGCAGTACCCTGTGCGAACAGGTCAAGCGGCGACTTTCCGACCGTGTCGTAACGCTCCCCTCGGTAAAGGCGCGACCGGCCGCCCATCGCCACGTCGACGTCGACGAAGGGCCGTTTCGTACTCGCGCGCAGACCGGTCGACAGCGCGAGGCGTCCGCCGATGCTGGTTTCGATCGTCGATTTCTCGCCGTTCAGCGAAATGTCGAGATAGCGGTGCTGCCCTTTTGCGAGCCGGTTCAGTATGATGTGCGCAACCCGATCCTCGCTGAAGCCGAGTTCGACGATGTTGAGATAATCGGGACCGTCGGGTGCGCCGGGCTTCGGCATCCGCGCGCGCACCGAATGCGGCCGCTCGCCGAAGAAATGCTTGGCAAGGTCGATGACGTGCGTCCCGAACTCCTTGAAGGTGCGCTGCCGGTCGAGTCCGCGCCAGCCGTGCTCGGTCGCGTCGGTCACGACGAATGCCTGCCGCGCCTCCATGAACAGCAATTTTCCGAAGCGATCGGGCGTCATCGCCTGCTTTGCGCCCGCGTGGATCGCCATGAAGGGAAACTCGCTGTTCACGACGACGTGGCGACCCGCCCGACGCGCGTCCGACAGTATCTCGTCAGCTTCGGCGAGGCTGTTGGCCAGCGGCTTTTCGCAAAACACGTGACATCCGGCGAGCAGCGTCTGCCTGCACAGTTCGGCGTGCGAGGAGGGCGGCGTCGCGATGACCACCACATCTGGTCTTCCGGTCGCGAGCAGATCGTCCACAGAGGTGAATGCCGTCAATCCCTGGCTCGTTGCGCCGGGCGAAGGGTCGTAACCGCCGATCACTGCGACCTCAGCTATCTTGCGAAGCGCGGGCAGATGAATGCTCGCGGTCGCGTTCCCCAGCCCGATGATGCCCACTTTTGTCTTTTGCACGGATTGCCTGCCCCAAAGCTTTCAGCATCCCATATCGGAATTGGTCGATCCGCAAGCGCCAATTCTCGGTCCCAAGTCAGGACAGCGGCGACACGGCAGTGAAATTAGGAAAGTGCGAAGGCGCGCAAGTTTTTGTATGAGCGGCAAAATGCCCCAACCGCGCATCCTCCTGTTTCTGACGCTTGCCGTCGTGACTTCGCTGCAATTCGTTTCGTGCGCATCGAATTTTCAACGACCAGCCGCAGTAACGGCAAGGAAGGTCGTTGTTCCGCCCACGGTAACACCGACAGTCGAGCCGTTGGTCGTCGAGGCGATCGCCCCTGCGGACGCGGTTGCGATCAACAACAGCGTCGGTTTCGTGAAGGATGCGGGTCCGGCTGCGCGCCCCTTCATCCTGAGCGGTACGCCCGGATTCGACCGGGCAAGCGATTGCCTGGCGGCGGCGGTGTACTACGAAGCTGCGGGTGAGGGAGAGACCGGTGAACGCGCGGTCGCGCAGGTCGTGCTGAACCGGGTTCGTCACCCCGCCTATCCCAAAAGCGTTTGCGGCGTCGTGTTCCAGGGATCCGAGCGAAGAACGGGGTGCCAGTTCACCTTCACCTGCGATGGTGCGTTGGCCCGCACGCCGTCGGTATCGGGCTGGGCACAGGCGCAATCGGTGGCGCGCGCGGCACTTCAGGGACGGGTTTACGCGCCCGTCGGCTACGCAACGCACTATCATACCGACTGGGTCGTTCCCGTCTGGCGTAC
>JANMKS010000439.1:0-2595 GCA_031372155.1 Sphingomonas sp. | reverse complement strand
CGCGCATTGGGGCGGGGCTTTTTTTGAAACTGCGTATGGATGTGGATGCGGTGCGGAAACAATCGTGACAACGACGGTCACGTTCAACGCCGCGCCCGCCGCCGAGCGCACGGTGACGACGTATGAGACTGAATATGCTCGTCCCCCTGCTGCAAAGCGGCCTAAGGGCAAGAAGCGGCTGCGATCCGATCCGCGACCGATACTGGGCAGTTAAGGAAACCTGCCCTTCAACTCACTCGGTCGAGTGCTTCATTGTCCAGCGCACCCGGCACGATCATCACGGGGCACGGCAAGCTACCAGATTCCACGCCCGCGAAATGCGCGATCAGCGGACCCGGCGCGCCGACGGCCGCAGCGCCCAGGACGAGTGCTGCGATATTCGCGTCCTCTGCCAGCACCTCGCGGATGAGCGCGACGGCGTCGCCGGTGCGGACCATGATTGACGGGACGATCCCGGCCTCTTCGACGATGCTGCCGGCGGCACTCTCGACGAGTGCTTCGGCGTGTTCGCGCGCCTCATCCTCCATCGTCGCCTGAACGCCGGCGAAGGCGACGAATTCGACCGGTTCGACGATGGCGAGGATCTGTACCGTGCCGCCGGTCTTTGCCGCGCGGCGTGCGGCAAAGCGCAGCGCGACGCCCGCTTCTTCGGTTTCGTCAATCACGACGAGGTAAGTTCGCATGTTCTGTCGTTGTCCCCTGCCTGCCACAAGGCTGCGCCGTGCTTGCGAATTCCGCAAGTCCCCCGCTTGACCCCATCGTCCGCCTGCCCGAATGGAAAGTCTGAACGCTACGGCAAGCGACAAGGACGACCGAACCGATGGCAATCGAGCTTAAAATGCCCGCCCTCTCGCCGACGATGGAGGAGGGTACGCTCGCGAAGTGGCTGGTCAAGGTCGGCGATGCGGTGAAGTCCGGCGACCTGCTGGCCGAGATCGAGACCGACAAGGCCACGATGGAGTTCGAGGCGGTCGACGAGGGGACTATTTCCCAGATACTGGTTGCCGAGGGCACCGACGGGGTGAAGGTCGGGACCGTGATCGCGACGATCGCGGGCGAAGGCGAGGATGTTGCACCTGTGCCCCAGACCGCTGTTTCGCCGTCGCCGCCGGTCGAAGAGAAGGGCTATGGTGCCGACCTTGTCGCCGATGCACCCGTGGCAAAGGCAGAGGCAGAGGCGAAGTCCGTGCCTGTCCCCGCAGCACAGCCGGCCAAGGTGGGCGAGCGCGTAATCGCGTCGCCGCTCGCCAGGCGTATCGCCAGGGCAAAGGGAGTCGATCTTGCCGCTGTCCAGGGGTCGGGTCCGGGCGGACGGATCGTTCGTGCGGACATCGAGCGAGCCGGTTACCCTCAGTCTTCCCGCGAAGGCGGCAGTCCAGCCCCGATCAAGGACACCAGCACTGCCATGTCTGGGCCGCCGCCTGCAGGGGGGAGTTCGGGCGCGGCGGGCACACCAGTCTCGACCGACATCCCGCACGAGGCGGTCAAGCTTTCGAACATCAGGAAGACCATTGCGCGTCGCCTGACCGAATCGAAGCAGCAGATTCCGCATATCTATCTGACGGTCGACATTCGCCTCGATGCGCTGCTGAAGTTCCGCGGCGAGCTCAACAAGGCGCTGGAGAGCCGCGGCGTCAAGCTCAGTGTCAACGACTTGATGATTAAGGCGCTTGCGTTGTCGCTGATCGAGGTGCCGGCGTGCAACGTCTCGTTCGCGGGCGACGCGCTCATCAAATACAGCCGCGCCGACATATCGGTCGCCGTATCGACGCCGACCGGTCTCATCACGCCGATCATCGTCGATGCTGCTGGCAAGGCCATGTCGGCGATCTCGACCGAAATGACGGCGCTCGCGGCGAAGGCGCGCGACGGAAAACTGCAACCGCACGAATATCAGGGCGGCACTGCGAGCCTGTCGAACATGGGCATGTTTGGGATCAAGGCGTTCGACGCCGTCATCAATCCGCCGCAAGCGATGATCATGGCGATCGGCGCGGGCGAGAAGCGGCCCTATGTCGTCGACGACGCGCTGAGCGTAGCGACGGTGATGAGCGCGACGGGATCGTTCGACCATCGTGCGATCGACGGGTCGGATGGCGCGCAACTGATGCAGGCGTTCAAGCGACTGTGCGAGGCACCGTTGGGGTTGGTGGCTTGATGTTGAGCGACCCCTCACCTTGCCGACGCCAGCCGGTGGCGGACCCCTCCCTCTCCCGCAGAGGGAGAGAGGTCAGACTGGAAGGCGTCTAGATGAGTCGAGGATGCGCCATATTCGGGGTGCTTGTGGTTTGTCTCTTCATCTTCTCAACCTTCAGCTTTCTGTCGAAATGCAATGGAGCGCCTCTCTAAATGCCTGAATCCTTCGACCTCATAATCCTCGGTTCCGGTCCCGGCGGGTACGTCGCCGCGATCCGGGCGTCGCAGCTTGGTCTGAAAGTCGCCATTGTCGAGCGTGAGCGGCTGGGGGGGATTTGTCTGAACTGGGGGTGCATTCCGACCAAGGCGTTGCTGCGGACGTCGGAGATTTATCATTATATGCAAAACGCCGATGCCTATGGGCTGTCAGCGAAGGACGTGTCGTTCGATCTCGCCAAA
>JANMKS010000396.1:0-2578 GCA_031372155.1 Sphingomonas sp. | reverse complement strand
CCGCCGGACGGCGGCGGTGTCGGTGCCGGATCAGCCGAAATCGACCTGCGCTATCTGAGCGCCAAGCGAACGCTTGTCCTGGTCGACGGCCTGCGCTTTGTGAACGGTACCAGCGGCAGCGGCATCCCGGCGACGGTCGACCTCAACACCATTCC
The DNA here is from genome assembly GCA_031372155.1 of Sphingomonas sp. Classification (GTDB taxonomy): domain Bacteria; phylum Pseudomonadota; class Alphaproteobacteria; order Sphingomonadales; family Sphingomonadaceae; genus Sphingomonas_O. The sequence goes on along the minus strand of JANMKS010000396.1, from coordinate 2,423 downwards.
TGCGAGCATGATCGAGCGCCTCGAGGTGCTTCAGAACGGCGCGTCGCCGCTCTATGGCTCGGATGCAATCGCGGGTGTGGTCAACGTCATCACGGTCGCCCAGCAAGAGGGGCTGCGCGCATCCGCACAGTTCGGCACGTTCCGCCAGGGCGACGGGCACACGCAGGACTATAACCTGAGCTATGGCATCAAGAGCGAGCGCACGAACTTCGTTTTCGGCGGCAGCTATGTGAAGCAGGAAGCCGTGCGATCGGGCAGCCGCAGCATCTCGCTGTTCCCCAATCCCGGGCAGACTGCATGTTCGAACGGCGGCGGTGGATGTTCGAGCGCTGCGCTGAACGGCCGCTTTCTGACGAGCTTTGGCAACCAGACGATATCGACGGCCCCCGACACGACGCCGACTCTCGCCGAGTTGCGCCCGTTCGTCGTCACGGACCGGTTCAACTTTGCGCCGTTCAACTACATCCTGACGCCTTCGGAGCGTTACGGCGCGTGGCTCAGTTTCCGCCAGGAGATTGCCGACAACACGCACTTGCGCGTGAAGGCCCAGTACAGCCACCGCAAGTCGCAGAACCAGGCGGCGTTCGAGCCGCTGTTCATCGGTCCCGATGCGGGCAATGGCGCGGGGAGCCTGTTCGACACATTGTCGTTCGACGCCACCAATCCGTTCAACCCGTTCGGCGTTACGCTCGAATCGGGGCTCAATCCGAACGGCACGTCCAACGGCCGGACGCCCAATTATTCATTCATCGCTCGCCGCCTGGTCGAGGCGGGCCAGCGGACGTTCAATCAGACCGTCAACACCTTCTCGGCGACGGCAACGCTCGACGGCCAGTTCATGCTGGGCGAGCACCGCTGGTATTGGGATTTGAACGCATCGTTCGGGATCAACGATGCGCATCAGAGCTTCACCGGCAACGTGAACGCAGCGCGGGTGGCGCAGGCGATCGGGCCGCTCGCGGCGTGTACCGCACCGTGCGTGCCGCTGAACCTGTTCGGGGGGGCGGGGTCGATCACGCCCGCACAGCTCGCCTTCATTGCATTCACCGAGCGCGACAAGAGCGAGCAGCATCTGTATGATTATACGGCAAATGTGAGTGGCGAGCTCTTCGACCTGCCTGCGGGCCCGGTGTCGATTGCGCTCGGTTACGAGCATCGCTTGCAGAGCGCGAGTTTTGATCCCGATCCTATCGTCGCGGCGGGCCTGGGCGCGGACATTCCGTCTGCACCTGCGGCGGGCAAATACACGGTCAACGAGTTCTACGGCGAAGTGCGCGTACCCTTGTTGAAGGACACGCCGTTCTTCTATTCGCTCGAGGTCAACGGCGCGGTCCGCCATTCGGATTATTCGATCAGCGGCGGCAGCACGACCTATACCGGCACCGGCCTGTGGAAGCCGATCGAGGATTTGTTGCTGCGCGCAAGCTATGCCACCGGGTTCCGCGCGCCGAGTCTTGGCGAATTGTTTGGGGGACGGTCGCGCTTCGACCTGCCGGTCGCCGATCCCTGTTCGAACATCCCCGGTTCGCCTTATCAGGCAAGTGCGACGGTGCGGGCAAACTGCACCGCCGACGGCGTCCCGGCGACGGGCAGCTATGCCGAAGACCCCGGCCAGCTTCCGATTATTACGCAGGGTAACCGGTCGTTGAAGCCCGAAAAGTCGCGCAACCTGCTGTTCGGGGCGGTCTATGCGCCGAAATGGGCGCGTGGCGGTTTTGCGAGCAACCTGAGCATCGAGGCGAATTATTACGACATCCGCGTCACCAACGCGATTGGTGCCGTCGATCCGCTGCTGACACTGAACAATTGTGCGCTTCGCGCCGACGCCGCAAGCTGTGCATTGACGGTCCGTACCGCGAACGGCTTCATCAACGAGATCGACGGGACGCTCCAGAACCTCGACAGCATCCGGACGCAAGGCATTGACGCGACGCTCAACTATCGCTCGCCGCAGACCGGAATCGGCAGCTTCGGGCTTTCGCTCAACGCGAATTGGCTGACGAAATATGTGCTGTCGGCTTCGAACGGCTTCATCGTCATCAACCGGCGCGGAACCGAACGCGGCAGCCCCGATCAGGCGTTCCCCAAGTTCAAGGCGAACGGCACGATCGACTGGAACCTGGGCGATTTCGGCGGGTCGTTCACCGGCCGCTATATCGACAGCGTCACCGAGGTGGGAGCCGCCAACAGGCTGGCAAGCCGCTTTTACGGCGACGTCCAGTTGATGGTGACGCCGTCGTTCCTCAACCGACGGTTCGCGTTGACGGTGGGCGTCAACAACGTCTTCAACCAGGATCCGCCGGCGTGCATCACCTGCAGCCTGAACAATTTCGACCCGACGACGTATGACGTCCCGGGGCAATTCGGGTACGTCCGCGTTTCTTACAAGATGTAGTGGAAAGTCGGGCGATCCTGTTCCCCCG
>JANMKS010000160.1:0-6659 GCA_031372155.1 Sphingomonas sp. | reverse complement strand
CCGGTCTTGCCTGCGACCGGGCGACCAATCTGCGCCGCGCGCGCCGTCCCCGTGTTCACCGCCGTCTGCAAAAGGTCGATCATCTGCGCGGCAATTTGCGGCGCGACCAGCACGTGGCTCGTATCGGCCTGGTGCTGGTATAGCACTTCGCCTTTCCCTGTCGTCACCTTGACGATGCCATAAGGCGCAATCGCGACGCCGTTCCCGCCCACGCTGGCAAAGGCGCGCGTCATATCGATCAGGCGGACGTCGGATGTCCCCAGCACCATCGAGGGCTGGGTGTTGATCGGCGTCGTGATTCCGAACCGCCGCGCCATATCGGCAACTGCGGACGTCCCGACCTCCGCCCCCAGTTTTGCCGCAATCGTGTTGACTGAGTATGCAAACGCCGTCCGCAGCGAGATTTCGCCCGAGAACCGGCGCGAAGAATTGCGCGGACGCCACCCGTCGATATCGACCGCCTCGTCGACCACAGTGTCGCCGGGCGAGTGTCCGCCCTCCAATGCGGCGAGATAGACGAACAGCTTGAACGCCGATCCGGGCTGGCGGACCGCCTGCGTCGCGCGGTTATAGAGCGACGTCACATAATCCTTGCCGCCGACCATGGCACGCACCGCACCGTCGCGGTCGAGCGCCACCAGCGCACCCTGTGCTTTGGCGGGCGTGTTCGCTGCGATCGACGCTGCGGCTGCGTTCTGCATGGTCAGGTCAAGCGTCGTCCAAACATCGATTGGCTCATTGCCCTCGTCGATCATCGTGTCGAGTTGCGGCAGCGCCCAGTCCGTGAAGTAGCGGACGCTGTTCTGCTTGGGCTCGGGCGCGAGCGCGACGTCGCCAGGGTTCGCTTCGGCCCGCTGTGCCTGCGTAATCTTGCCTTGGCTCTGCATGACGTCGAGCACGACCCCTGCGCGCTTGACTGCGGCTTTCGCGTCGGCACTCGGCGAATAATTCGACGGCGCCTTCACCAGACCGGCGATGATCGCCGCTTCGCCGAGCGTCAGATCGTCACCCGGGTGTCCGAAGAACTTGCGGCTTGCCGCGTCGACACCATAGGCACCGCCGCCAAAATACACGCGGTTCAGGTAGAGCTCGAGCACCTGATCCTTCGAAAACTTTCGCTCGATGGCCAGCGCGAGAATCATCTCGCGAACTTTCCGGGTCCAGGTCTTGTCGTTGGTCAGGAACACATTGCGCGCCAGCTGCTGGGTGATCGTCGACCCCCCTTGCGCGAACCGCCCGCGCTGGACGCGAACCTGGACAGAACGTGCTATGCCGATCGGATCGACGCCGGGGTGGCTATAGAAACGCCGGTCCTCGACCGCGACCATCGCCGTCTTCATCGTCGCCGGAATCTGATCGATGCTCAGCCACTGCCCGTAACTCGGACCCATCGACACGATCACTGTGCCGTCGGCCGCGTGGACGCGGATCATCTGGCCATTGGGCGAAGACTTCAGCTCGGTGTACGAAGGCAGTGAGGCATAGGAAATGCCGACCGCGACCGCGAGGGTGATCAACCCGATCAGCGTAGCGATCAGCCCGACACGAAATAGCTTGCCGAACCACCCGGCACGCCGGGTTTGCGAGTCATACGCTTGCGATGCAGCCATTGGGGCGCTGGTTACGCGGTCTTTACCATTCCGACAAGCATCGCCCTATGCCGGGTCGAAGTCGAGTGACGCGCTGTTCATGCAATACCGCAGGCCGTTTTCCGCTGGTCCGTCGGGAAACACATGACCCAGATGGCCGTCGCATGCGGCACAGCGTACTTCGGTACGGACCATCCCGTGACTGACGTCGCGGTGCTCGACCACGGCATCGCTGTCGGCAGGCTTGATGAAGCTCGGCCAGCCCGATCCCGAATCAAACTTGGCATCGCTCTTGAACAGCAACGCACCGCAACCGGCGCAGTGATATTCACCTGGCGCCTTGTTGTCGTTCAGGATGCCGGTGAACGCGGGTTCGGTTCCGCCCTGCCGCAAGACACGATATTGTTCGGGAGAAAGCTTTTGCTTCCATTCGGTTTCGGGGAGGTCGATTTTTTCCATAACGTCAAAATGGGTCGGACATGCGGCGGGTTCAATCCCCGATGCGCGTGGCCCGTGCAAAGAAACGCGCGAGGGACGGCGCCAATGCCACCGCTTGGACGGCATACGCAGCGGACCAGGGTGTTTCACCGCGCTCCCACAGCCATTTTGCCGTAGCGACCGGACGCCGCGCGCGCTTTGCGAAGCTGCGTTGATAGGACGCGGCGGCATCCGGTCCGCCCGCTAGCCACGCCGCTGCGGCTGCGATTCCGCTTGCGATTGCAATGCCGTTGCCTTCGCCCGCGAGCGAGGGGATGACGGCCGCCTGGTCTCCCAGCCTGAATATGCCGCGCCCGGTCGATGTCGCCCGCCAGCCGTAGGGAACCGAAGCGATGGAGTCGGCAACGGGCGCTGCATCGGCGAACGCCAGTCGCTCGCCAAGGGGAGGGCAAGCGTCGGCCAGTTGTTTCAAGAGCGCGCCGGGCTTCCCGCCAGCGTCGGACAGGCGTGACTTTCGGACCGCAAGGCACAAGTTCGCGCGGCCATCTTCCTGAAGCAGCAGTCCGACATAACACCGATCGAAGAGGTGCAGTTCGATGCTGTTCCCGATCAGTTTTGCAAGTGCGGGGTGCGGGTCCATCTTGATCCGCAGCCCCAACGTGGGGTCGGTCGCCTCGATCTTTGGCCGCGCCAGCCCGCGCAAGTCGTGCTTGCCCGTCGCCAGGAACAGGCTTTCGGCGTCGACCTCGTCGCTGCTGCGGACGTGGACGGTTTCCACCCCCGCACCTGCGCGCCGTGCCGTGTCGAGCAGCATCGTGTCGAGCCGGTGGCGCGACAGTCCGACTGCCCCCGCTGGAAGCGGTGCCTCTGCACTTCGATCGCCCGCGAAAATGCGGACCGTGTTTATGGGATGACCGCCCGGCTCGACACCCAGGCGCGCGAGATTCTTCAGCGTGTGCCAGCTCATGAACCCGCCGCACAGCGCGTCGCCCATCTCGCGCTGACGTTCGAGGATGAGCGGCCTGGCGCCACCCGCCGCCAGCGATATCGCGACCGACGACCCCGCCGGGCCGCCGCCGATGATCAGCGGATCTTTGCGACGCATAAACGGAACGGGAATACACGCTTGACGCTCGCGTCCCTGACGCCGGCTTCTTGCAGCATCGGCCCCCATTCGCGGGGTCGATAGCTTCGCGCGATCGATAGCTGTCCGTCGTGCCGGACAATCGGGTGCCAACGCATGGTCGTCGCGAGCAAAGGAAAGCCCAGATAAGCGAAGCCGTGACGGTGAAGGTCATTGACGAACCATCCCCGCGCGGACTCGTGCTCCATAAAACGTATGAACGCGACAAGTTGCGCGTGCGTCATGTGATGCGCGACCAAGCTCGAAATCACGACGTCCCAGCGCTGTCCTGCGAGCGCGGCGTAATCGCCCGTCCGGTACTCGATACGCATCTCGGGCCGGGTTGCCTCGGCTGCGGCCGGAGCACTACGCGGGTTGAGGTCGACCCCGACGAGATCGACGTCCTGTCCCCGGCGGGCCGCCCAGCTGGCGATCGCTCGCAACATGTCGCCGTCCCCAAAGCCGACATCGAGAATACGCAGCGGCCCGTGCGGCAGCCGCTCCAGAAAGGCAATCGTCGGTCGCCGCGCCATCGTCAGCGTGTTGACCTTGGCAAGATCGTGGACGACTGCGGCATAGGTCGTCGCGTCGAGGTCGTCTGCGTCCATCAGTTCTTCGGCGATGGCGCGCCTTGCCAGCATCACTCGACCCAGCCGAAGCGGAGCCCTTCGGCCGCAAGGCCCGGACCGAACGCCAGCGCCACGCCGCTATTTGGCCGTTCGGGAAACAAGCGGGCGAGCACGAACATGAGCGTTGCCGACGACATGTTGCCGAAATCGGCAAGCACACCGCGCGATGCGGCCAGCGTTTCCGGTGCCAGTTCCAGCGCCGATTCAACCGCATCCAGGATGGAACGACCTCCGGCATGAACGGCCCAGGCATCGACTGACTTCGCCGCAACGCCCCCAGTCAACGCCGCCCGGGTCTCGGGCACCGCCAGCGCGGAAGCAATGCGCCCCGGCACCTCCCCCGACAAATGCATGGCAAAGCCGGTGTCGCCGATGTTCCAGCGGATCAGGTCATGCGAGTCGGACAGCGTCGCGGCGAATGGCGCATCGAGCGCGAAGCCTCCGCCCTCGCTCGTGACGATCGCTGCCGCCGCGCCGTCGCCGAATTGCAGCATCGCCAGCAAAGGCTCGATGGTCAGGTCAGCCTGCAAGTGGAGCGTCGAAAGCTCCACCGTCACGACCAGGACGCGGGCGTCGGGTTCGGATCGCACGATGTGTCGCGCCGTCTTCAATGCCGTGACGGCGGCGTAACATCCCATGAATCCGATAAGCGTTCGCTCGACCGACCCGTCGAGCCCCAATTCGCTGGCGATGATCTGATCGATGCCCGGCGCAACAAAGCCTGTGCAGCTCGCCACGACGAGATGCGTGACAGCGCCGACTTCCGGAAGGGCGGCGATCGCTCGCATCGCGAGCGCGGGTGCGGCGTCTGCATAAAGCGCCATCCGGGCACTCGTGCCGGGCATTCCCTCGGCGTAAAATCCGCCGCCGTGTACCGGCGAGCCACCCTCGGCGCCTACCGGCAGTACCGACCAGCGATGGGCAATTCCCGAACGGCCCGCCATTCGCGCGAACAGCGCGGCATCGCGGCGCCCCTGCAACCGCGCCGCTGCCCAATCGATGAACGCGCGGTGGATGTCGTGGGTTGGCACGGCCGTGCCGATGGCATTGATACGGGGAACGGGGTGCACGCGCGACTCTTGCATGATTGCCGAACGCCGGAAAGCGGCGGTTGGAACCAGCACTGTGCCGTAGTTAACGCTTCATTGAAAGCGTCGCGCGTAATGTTCCCGTATGAAAAGGCCTTTGACCTTCACCGTCGTGCTCGCGCTCGTGCCGGCAGCCCCGTTGCCGGCACAGTGCCGTCTCTGCGCGCCGACTACCGAGGCTGCGGTCAAGGTTCCCGATCAGGCGTTGACCGTAGAGGTGGATGCCGCTCTCGATTTGGGCCGCGCGGCCCAATCCGGGCGCGGCGGCGGCACGATCTCGCTCGACGAGCGCACCGGACAGCGCAGCGTCCGCGGCAGCCTTGTCGATCTGGGCGGCATGTCGCTCCGGGGAACGATCCGGCTGGCGGGTCAGCCGCTCGCCCCTGTCAGCGTGCGTTTGCCCTCCTCGATACGCCTCAACGCGCCCGACGGCAGCGTCGCCGATGTCGTCGAACTGCGCACCGACTTGTCTCCCAATGCGATGCTCGATGGGAACGGCCGTCTCACCGTCGGCTTCGGCGGTCGCCTCATAGTCACCGGGGGCGCTTCGGGCGATTTCCGGGGCCGTGTGCCGGTGGTCGCAGAATACCGCTAATCGCTTAAATCGCATTAACCAATGCGCGAAGGAACTTCTGAACGACCCGCGTTGCAAAAGCGACGCAGCAGAGCGGTCGAAAGCCTCTTTGTCAGACATGAGTCGCATAATTTTTCACGTTCGGGGGACCAGACCGCCATGAATATTCGTTTGATGAAGGCCGCACTCGTCGGCACCGTGTTCGCCGCCGGCTTTGCCGCGACGGGCGCACAGGCCGCAACCGCGACCGCCACTGCAAAGGCGCAGATCCTGCGTCAGATCACTGTCACGAAGACTGCCGACCTCGACTTCGGTACAATCGTAACCGGCGCTGCCGCTTCGACCGTCGTCATTTCGCCCGCCGGTGCACGCACTTGCGGTGCAGGTCTCGTCTGCACGAACGCCGCGACTGCCGCCGCGTTCGGTATCGTCGGCACCACCGGTTCGGTCGTGACGCTGGCGGCTGCGGGTCCGGTCTCGCTCGTTTCAGGTGGCAACAACATGTCCGCTACGCTGCTTACTTCGGCTGCGACGCGCACGCTGACCGGCACCGACAGCTTCACGGTCGGCGGGACGCTCAGCGTCGGCGCGAACCAGGCTGACGGCGCTTACACCGGCACTTTCACGGTCACGGTCGATTATCAGTAAGCCAGAAATGCTCACCATCATGGCTTGATAAGGGGGAGGCCCGCCGGTGACGAACCGGCGGGCCTTTTCTTTGGGCGCGCGGCCCGTTGGTTAGCGGAAAATCAACCTTGTTCACGCATGGTCGTCTTCAAATCCGATCCGGATGTGGGGACCAGCCATGTTTAGTTTCTCTTCGCGCGCACTCGCGCTCGCCCTTGCGAGCATTTCCGCACCCGCGCTGGCTGCCGGTGACTTGCTCGTCGCCCCCACCCGCGTCGTGCTTGACGGCGCACGCGGAACCGAAGTTATCCTCAACAACGTCGGGGCAGAACCGGCAACGTATCGCGTCTCGCTCGAATTGAAGCGGATGACGCCGCAGGGGTCACTCGACGACATTGCCGAAGGAGCCGTGAGCGCCGCCGAAAAAGCGACGCTTGCCATGATCAGCTACGCGCCCCGCCGTGTCGTGCTGCTCCCCAATCAGCCGCAGGCGATCCGCATCGGTATCCGTGCCCCCGCCGACCTTCCCGACGGCGAGTACCGCGCACACATGCTTTTTCGCGCAATTCCGGACGCAACGCCCGTCACCGC
>JANMKS010000369.1:0-4636 GCA_031372155.1 Sphingomonas sp. | reverse complement strand
ACGGCGATGTTGACGTCGGTTTCCTTTTCCTCGTGGCCCAGCCATTTTGCGCCACAGTTGAAGCAGCCGCGCGATTTCTTTTTGAAACTCGCCATGTTTGTCTCGACGCCTTGCGCCTTCAGCGCAGCAACATAATCGCGGTGGCGCGCGTAGGCGTCGGGCTTCCACGTTGCAAAGGCTGAAAAATAGCGAACGAGCTTTACCTGTTCGCCGGTTCGCAACAAGCTTTCCGCAAGCGTGCGCAGGTTCAGCCATTTGAGGTGCGATTGCCCCAAATCGTCTATGGCGTGGTAAAGATTGAAGCCGTCTATATAGATGATGACGCGGCGCATCATCCGGTCCTAAACGACAAAGGCCGGAGCGCAAGCCCCGGCCTGTCTAACGGGCATGCCCGCTAGGATGAGCCGCCGAAATAGGAATCAATTCATAACAAGTCAATAACTCGCCCCGCGATTGCGCCCGGAGGCGGGGCCGCGCTAAGCCCGTTCCAAAGGGGAGTGCGCGCGTGCCGGAGCTGCAATTTAAGGGCAAGGAATTTGTCTATAACCATCATTTGACCGTGCCATTCCGGCCGCTGGAGCCGCACGCTGATAAGGGCATCGGCACGCCCGCGCTCGACGGCAATCTGATTATACACGGTGACAATTTGCACGCGCTGAAGGCGCTATTGCCAACACACGCGGGCATGGTGGACTGCATCTTTATCGATCCGCCCTACAACACCGGTAACGAAGGCTGGGCATATAACGATAACGTCAATTCGCCGATGATCCGCGAATGGCTGTCTGCCAACCCGATCGGTCTGGAGGATGGGCTGAGGCACGACAAATGGGCGTGCATGATGTGGCCACGCCTAAAGCTGCTGCATGAATTGCTGGCGGGAGGGGGCAGTTTTTGGATGACGTTGGACGACAACGAAGTCGCATCCGGACTGGAGATTTGCGACGAAATTTTCGGGCAGCCGAACCGGCTTGCATGTGCCGTTTGGGAAAAGGCCGACAGCCCGCGAATGGACGCCCACTATTTTTCGTCACGTCACGACTTCTTGCTTTCCTACGCCAAATCGATGGAACATTTTGAGTTCAATGTTTCCGGATACACCGAAGAAGATACGCCAGAGCACTACGATCGGCTTGACAGCACACGCCGATATTATTTGAAGCCGCTGCGATCGATGGGAGGGCAAGGCGAAAGCCGCGCCTCCCGTCCCAATCTGTATTTCCCGATGATCGCTCCAGATAAATCTGAAATCTGGCCGCGCCTTCAAGACGGGTCCGACGGCACTTGGCGGTGGAGTAAGGGCAAGGTTGAACGGGACGCGAAACGGATCGAATGGCTCCAAACGCTGTCTGGCTGGACCCCCTATTTCCGTATTTACGCCGACGAGTCTTCGGGCCGCCCGCCAGAGACTATTTTCTTCAATAAGGATGTGGGCAGTAGCCGAACGGCGAAAGCACAAATCAAAGCTCTATTTCCTGAGGGCAACGTGTTTGACACGCCGAAGCCTCTCGGCTTGCTGTCCGAAATTGTGCGGCTAGCGGTGCCCGATGACGGCCTGACACTCGACTCCTTCGCCGGTTCCGGCACCACGGCCCATGCCGTTCTGGCCGCTAATGCCCACGACGGCGGCAATCGCCGCTTCATTTTGGTAGAGGGAGAGGATTATGCCGACACGTTGACGGCGGAGCGCGTGCGGCGCGTCATCAATGGCTACAGATTTACGGGGACGCAGCGGGAGGAATTGCTGCGCGAGCCTTTGACGTTCTCCAAGCTCCGCGACGCCAGCACCCTGCTGGAAAAGGTGCAGGGTATCGAGACGCTGGACGGGCCAAAATATGATCGCATCGCCAAAACGGTGCGCGACGGTGCGCTGATCGTGACTGGCGAACGCACTGTGGCGCAAGTTACTTCCGGGCTAGGCGGCAACTTCACCTATTGCACCCTTGGCGCGCCGGTCGAAATGGACGCGATTTTATCGGGAACGGCATTGCCCGCGTTCGATGCGATGGCCGGGTTGTTATGGCATACCGCGACCGCGCAGCCGTTCGATCCTGCCGCTATGCCGCTCGCGCCGGAAATCGGTGAAGGGGTCGCGCGGCTGGGCGTGTTTGCGGGGCGAACCTATTGGCTGTTCTACCGCGACGATCTGGACTGGCTGAAATCGGGCGACGCGGCGCTATCACTGTCAAAGGCGCGCGCAATTGCGGCAACCGCGACGGGCAGTCATCTTGTGTTTGCGCCCGCCAAATTCGTGAGCCGTGAATTGCTGGCGCGCGAGGGGCTGGACGTTGAATATGCGCCCCTGCCGTTTGCGCTCTATCGGCTAGAAACCGCTTAAGTGGCATTCCGCGAACTCGACTATCAGGCGCGGGCGCTGCGCGCGCTAGACGACTGGCTGGAGCTGCTGGCGGATGAAAAGGCGAATGCCGACAAAGTAGCGGACGTCATCGCCGCCAATCCGGGGCTGGGTATTTCGCTCCCTGACTTTCCGGCAAAGGCTTGGCTGCGGCTGGCGACTGAAAAGGGCGTTCCAAAAGGTCGCGTGCATTCGCCGCGTGTATCGGGTGACGGCAAGCCCGTGCCCAATGCGACTTTGAAGGTGCCAACGGGCGGCGGCAAAACCTATCTGGCGTGCGCCGCGCTCTCGCGCATATTCGGGCGCTATATCGGGGCGAACACCGGCATGGTGCTTTGGATCGTGCCGAACGAGGCGATCTATACGCAAACACTGAAGGCGCTGCGCGACCGCGACCATGCCTATCGCCAGACGCTCGACCGCGCGGCGGCGGGGCGCGTCGTCATTTTGGAGAAGGGCGACACGCTCAACCAGTATGACGTCGAAGCCAATTTGTGCGTCATGGTGTTGATGCTGCAATCGTCGAACCGCGAAAATCAGGACAGTTTGCGCCTGTTCCGCGACCGGGGCGACGTGCACGGCTTCGTTCCCGGCGATGGCGAGCTGGGCGCGCACAAGGCGTTGCGCGACGCCGTGCCGAACCTGTCGATCTACGACCTGGGGGATGGACAGGACGCGGCATGGCCGATGGTGAAGTCGAGTATGGGCAACGCCATGCGAGTCATCCGCCCCGTGGTCATCATGGACGAAGGGCAGCGCGCGGTGAGCGATCTGGCCTTCGGCACGCTTTACGGTTTCAATCCGTCGCTTGTGCTGGAATTGACCGCGACGCCGAAGGAGGTGGCACCGCGCGCCGCGACACGCGCGGCATCGGCGCGGCCCGGGCGCTCCGCTAATATTTTGGTCGATATTACCGGTCGCGAACTGGAGCGCGAGGGCATGATTAAAATGCCCATGAACGTCGCGTCGCTTCCCGGCACCGAATGGCAGGCGACGCTGGCGACCGCTTGGGAACGGCTGGAGGCGCTGGACCGCGAAGCACGCGCCTATCAGGGCGACGGCGGGCGCTATATCCGGCCGATCCTGTTGATTCAGGTTGAGCGCACCGGCGCGGAACAGGCCGACGCTGGGTTCATTCACGCGAACGATGCGCGCGATTGGCTGAAGGCGGTTGCACGGCTTGACGACGATCAAGTCGCGTTCAAGCCGGCGGAAATCAACGATCTGGACAACCCCGAGAACCGCGACCTGCTAAGCCCGCAATGCCGGGTCCGCGCGATCATTACCAAGGCAGCGCTGGCTGAAGGCTGGGATTGCCCGTTTGCCTATGTGCTGTGCGCGCTAGCGGCGAACGGTAACGAAGGTGCGATGACGCAACTTGTCGGGCGCATCCTTCGCCAACCGCACGCGACCAAGACTACCGTTGACGCGCTCGACGAATGCTATGTGTTTGCGCATCGTGCGGATACGCGCGCCACGGTGGACGCGATCAAGCGCGGGCTTCAGGGTGACGGGCTGGGCGATCTGGCAATCGACGTGCAGCTTGCGGGCAATACGGGCGCGAGCGGCGGCGCGGCGCGGATGATCGAACGGCGCGAACAATTCCGGGCGGCGGACATTGCCTTGCCGATGGTGCTCTATTGCGAGGCCAACGGGATGGCGCGATTGCTCGACGCCGAAACCGACCTGTTCCCGAATGTAGATTGGAGCCGCGTCGATCTGGACCCACTGTCGGCACGACTGCCAAAGGACAAACCGGCGGGCGATCACCAGTTGGTGCGCCTTCGTTCGGGGCTGGCGGGGCTGGAATCCGAACAGGCGACGGCGATCATCGGCGCTGCTGCATTCGATTCGCCCTATGCGGTGCGCTCGATTGCCGATGTTGTGCCGAACAGTTTCACCGCCTGGGGCTTGATCGACGGGCTGGTGGGCAAGCTGCGGGCGTTGGGCTGGACCGATGCGATCATCGGCGGGCAAGCATCGTTCATCATCGAAGAGCTGCGCAAGACGCTTGCAAGCGAACGCGATAGGCAAGCGGCGGCGCTGTTCGGCAACGGGCTGGACGACGGCACAGTGCAATTCACGCTGCGCGGCGACGAACGCGACTGGCGCGCTCCCGCTACCATCCCGACGGCACAAGCCGACGGCGCGGCGCAATTAAATGCGGCGAGCGGCGGACCGTTGGAGCGCAGTTTGTTTCTACCCATTTATAAAGCCGACTTGAACGACGCGGAACAAAGCGTCGCTGTCTATCTGGACCGATACGACGCGGTGCGCTGG
>JANMKS010000346.1:0-3494 GCA_031372155.1 Sphingomonas sp. | reverse complement strand
GGCGATACCGCCTGGATGCTCACGTCGTCGGCACTCGTTCTGATGATGTCGGTTCCCGCGCTCGCGCTGTTCTACGGCGGCCTAGTCCGTACCAAGAACATGCTCAGCGTACTGATGCAGGTGTTTATGATCGTCTCGATCGCGGCGCTTGTCTGGGTCGGCTGGGGCTATTCGATGTCGTTCACCGGCGGCGGCGCGTTCGTCGGCGGCTTCGGCAAGGTCTTCCTGAAGGGTGTCAGCGCGGGCACGTATGCCGCGACCTTCAGCAACAACGTCTATCTGCCCGAATTCGTCTTCGTGATTTTCCAGATGACGTTTGCGTGCATCACGCCCGCGCTGATCGTCGGTGCCTTTGCCGAACGGGTGAAGTTTTCGGCACTGATGATCTTCGTCGTCGCCTGGCTGACGATCGTCTATTTCCCGATCGCGCACATGGTCTGGTATTGGGCAGGCCCGGACTTCCTGCCCGACGCACCGACCGATGCCGGTTATTTGTGGGCGATGGGCGCACTCGACTTTGCCGGTGGCACGGTCGTTCACATCAACGCCGGGATCGCTGGCCTCGTCGGCTGCATCGTGATCGGCAAGCGCGTTGGTTTCGGCAAGGAAGCAACGCCACCGCATTCGCTGACGATGACGATGATCGGTGCCTCGCTCCTTTGGGTGGGCTGGTTCGGCTTCAACGCCGGTTCCAACCTTGAAGCCAATGGCGTGACCGCCGTCGCCTTCATCAACACCTTTGTCGCGACCGCTGCGGCAGCAGTGAGCTGGGCACTTGTCGAACAGATCCGACATGGGCGGCCGTCGCTGCTGGGCGGCGTCACCGGTGCAGTGGCGGGCCTCGTCGCGATCACGCCGGCATCGGGTTTCGCCGCGCCGGGAACTGCGATCATCCTCGGCCTGGTCGTCTCGCCGATCTGCTACCTGTTCGTGTCCACGGTGAAGAACGCGCTGAAGTACGACGATACGCTCGATGTGTTCGGGGTGCATTGTATCGGCGGGATCGTCGGTGCGCTTGGCACAGCAATCGTTGCCGACCCGTCGCTCGGGGGTCAGGGCTTCTTCGACTATACGCAGTTTCCTGCGGGCGTCGGTGCCTATGACATGGGTGCGCAGATGATCACCCAGATCAAGGCCGTGCTGGTCACGCTCCTCTGGTCGGGTGGCATGTCGGCGGTCCTGTTCCTCGCGCTCAAATACACCATCGGGCTGCGTCCGACCGAAGAAGCCGAGCGCGAAGGCCTCGACCTCTCCGAACACGGCGAACGTGCCTATAATTACTGAAGAGATTGGGGCGGCGTGACGCCGCCGCTCCACACCGGGTTCCTCCTGCGAACCACTCGGCCCGGAACGAGAGTTCCGGGCCGTTTTTTACGGGGTTGCGCTGAACCAGTGCGCGCCGTCGCGATTCTCGCGCGACGCGCGACCGGTAACTTCCAGGTGGCGAAGGTGCGCCATCGCCTCTCCGGTCGCGAGGCCGCGGATACTGTCGTCAATCGGCCTTTTGAAGAGCACACCGAAGCAGTCGACGGCGCGGGCCGGAGCCTTTGCGATGTGCACCTGAAGCCTGTCGAGACTGTCGTGATGCCCGTCCGCCAACCGGTCGAGCCGCGCGTGAAGCCCCTTGAACGGCTCGCCGTGGGCCGGGAGGATGAGGAGCGTATCCGGCAAGGCACGGAATGTGTCGATCGAACCGAGCCAGTCACCCAGCGGATCGCCCAGCGGCTCGCTGATCGAAACGGACACGTTGGAGGTGATGCGCGGCAAGACCTGATCGCCCGCAATCATCAGGCCGCCATCCTGATCGACCAGGCAGACATGTTCGGGCGTGTGGCCGCTGCCGATCCAGACGGTCCAGTCGCGCGCGCCGATCCGGATGACGTCGCGCTCGCGCAGGCGTATGTGGCCGACCGGCACCGGCGACACGACCTTTGCAAAGCTGCCCCAGCCGCGCCCTCGCATTGCGTCGACCTGCGCGTCGGTCCAGCCCGCTGCCCTGACCTGCGCGACCGCCTCGGCAGGCGGAGCCTCGCGGATGTCGGCGGTCAGCATCCGTGCCATCAGCCATTCGGTGCGGTTCATCCAAAGTGCGGCCCCGTGCGTATCGCACAACCAGCCCGCGCAACCGATGTGGTCAGGATGAAAATGCGTCACGATGACGCGCGTAACGCGCCGACCGCCCAGCGCCTTTTGCCAGGCCTCGCGGCTGGCAGGAATGTTCAGCCCGGTATCGACGACCGCGACCCCGTCGCCATCGTCGAGCAGCCAGACGTTGATGTGCTTGAGCGATCCCGGAACCGGCAGCCGAGTCCAGCCGACGCCGGGCGCAATGGGAAACACGTCACCATAGCCCGGCGCATATTCGCCGAGCGGATAGGTCAGCCCCTTGTGCTCGAGCGGCTCGAAGCCGTGATCAGCCAGACTTGCGTCAAAGGCGGGTGTGTCGGCCACCTTACCGCTTGAACGGGTCCACGAAATTACCGATCATCGCAGGCTGTTCCTCGCCCGCAGCGATGGCATCGGCGAGGCGCGCAGCCTCGATCCGTTCGTCGCGCAATTCCTGGATCAACGCCTCGCGATCGCCCTCCAGCCTGTTGTCTACCGGCGCTTCGATCCCGGCCGCCTTCGCGGCCTTTGCAACGGCCGCGTCGAGTTCGCGCTGCGTCGTCAGGCCGAGCGTGACCGGATCCTTCGGCACGATATTGCTCATGTTCCAGTGCGAGCGATCACGGATCATCGTGATCGTCGAAACCGTCGTACCGATGAGCTTGCTAATCTGTCCGTTGGTGACCTCGGGATGATTGCGGATGATCCACGCAATGCCGTCGGGCTTGTCGGCGCGCTTCGACACCGGCGTGTAGCGCGGCCCCTTTGTCCGGGTGACCGCTTCGGGCTCGCGATCCATCTTCAGCACGTAACCCGGATCGGCCTGGCCACGATCGATCTCTGCCTGCGTCAGCTCGTGCGCGCGCAGCGGGTCACGTCCCGTCAGCTTGGTCGCTGCGGTATCGTCGGCAATCGCCTGAACCTCCAGGATGTGCAGCCCACAGAAAGTGGCGATCTGTTCAAAGCTGAGCGAGGTATTGTCGACCAGCCACGACGCAGTGGCGTGGGGCATGAGCGGCTGGGCCATGTGAAAATCCTTGCTGACAAAAGAAGGGCCGCCCCTTTCGGAGCGGCCTGAATATCGGTTCGATCTAGTCCCCCCGGCCGGGAAGGGCAAGCGCGTTGCGAGAGCCAAACGCGCATCTTCGCAAAAACGAAGAAGAATGGTGGGCGTGGCAAGGATTGAACTTGCGACCCCTGCGATGTCAACACAGTGCTCTACCACTGAGCTACACGCCCACGCTGGCGGCTGTTAGCGTTCGTCACCCCGGCTTGCAAGCCGCTCCCGGCTAAAGGTCCCCGGCGTTGGCCCCTGCGAACATGCGATCGACCTCCAGCACGAGGTCGCGGAGGTGAAACGGCTTCGACAGCACCTTGGCCTGTGGCAA
>JANMKS010000333.1:0-14030 GCA_031372155.1 Sphingomonas sp. | reverse complement strand
GAGCTTGGCTGCGCCGTAGTTGGTCTGGCCGAAATTGCCGAACAGGCCGGTCGAGGACGCGGTCATCAGGATGCGGCCGTAGGCCTGGTCGCGCATCGTGTCCCAGCACGCCTTTGTGACATTCGCCGAGCCGATCAGGTGCACCTTCACGACGAGGTCGAAATCGTCGGGCTCCATCTTGGCAAAGCTCTTGTCGCGGAGGATGCCCGCGTTGTTGATGAGGATGTCGACTCTGCCCCAGCGATCCTAGGCCTGCGTCACCATCTCGACCATCTGGTGGTATTCGGTGACGCTTCCACCGTTCGAGATCGCCTCGCCGCCCGCCGCCGCGATTTCCTCGACCACTTTCAGCGCGGCGTCGGAATGGCCGGTGCCGTCGCGCGCCGCGCCCAGGTCGTTGACGACGACTTTCGCACCGCGTCGTGCGAGTTCGAGTGCATAGGCTCGGCCAAGGCCGCCGCCGGCACCTGTAACGATTGCAACGCGGTCCTTG
Organism: Sphingomonas sp.; assembly: GCA_031372155.1. Classification (GTDB taxonomy): domain Bacteria; phylum Pseudomonadota; class Alphaproteobacteria; order Sphingomonadales; family Sphingomonadaceae; genus Sphingomonas_O. Next base: position 13,537 of record JANMKS010000333.1, on the reverse strand, counting down.
AAACTGATCGTCATGTGCGCTTCCCCGGAAATGAAATCGGCGCCCCGCTTACCCAAGCGGGACGCCGATTGCCATGACGGTGTTGTTCTGGATTTAGCGCCGACGACGCGACCGCTTCGTGTCACGCTCCCGCGCCGATCCCTGAATGCACTGATCGGTCACGGTCGCCGAACAACGCGGATAGTTGGTGGTCGACGGCATTGGTGCCGCCGTCGACGCCATGGCGCCGCTCGACGGCATGCTGCTGTTGGGCATCGTGCTGTCGCTCATGCCGGTTGTGCCAGTTGTGCCAGTGGGCGCGGTGCCTGCATCGGGCATGGCCGTCGTGCTAGGCATCGCCAGATCGGTGGCGGTCGTTCCGGTCGTCGACGAATCGCTGCCCGTCGTCGCACTGGTGCCCGACATTGTGTCGGTCGCCGTGGTGCCGGTCGTGCTGGTGCCAGTCGTGCTGGTGCCAGTCGTGTTGCTGTCAGTGCCCGTCGTATCGGGAGTCGACGTCGTGCTCCCCGGCGGCGAAGTCGTATCGCTACCCGTGCTGGGGCCAGTAGTTCCCGTGGTCGTGCCGGTCGTTGTTCCGGTGGTCGTTTGCGCGACGGCCGCCGAGCCGATCATCAGAGCGGCGATAAATGCGATCTTCTTCATAAAATCTCTCCAGTGTCCGGGCCTCATCGGGGGATTTGAGGCAAGCCGAGGGGGACGGCTGGAGAGACAATGCTTCAGAAGGCAATGCGTTTCATTGCGTTTGCGTTCGGGCGGTAACGGCTCGCGCTAAAGCCTTCCTTCCGCGTCGAGCGCGTAGCCGGCTGAACGCACCGTACGGATGATGTCGGTACGACCGCCGTCGTTGATCGCCTTGCGAAGGCGGCGGATGTGGACATCGACCGTGCGCGGCTCGATGTCACTGTCATGGCCCCACACGCTGTCGAGCAGACGCTCGCGCGAAAACACCCAGCCGGGATGTTCGAGGAAATGCTTCAGCAGGCGAAATTCGGTCGGACCCAGCGGCACCATCGCGCCCGAGCGCTTCACCTTGTGGCCGACCGTATCCATTTCGATGTCGGCATAGATTAAGGCCTCACCAGCAAGCGCGGGGCGGACGCGGCGAAGCACGGCACCCACCCGGGCAACGAGTTCGCGAGGGCTGAACGGTTTGGTGACATAATCGTCGGCGCCGGTTTCAAGGCCGCGGACGCGGTCTTCTTCCTCGCCGCGCGCTGTCAGCATTATGATCGGCACATTGGCGGTTTCGGGCATCCGGCGCAGGCGACGGCAAACCTCGATCCCCGACAATCCTTCGACCATCCAGTCAAGCAGGACGATGTCGGGCGGCGTTTCTTGTGCCAACAGCAAGGCCTCTTCACCGTCGGGCGTCTGCTTGACGTCGAAATCCTCGCGCTTGAAATGATAGACGAGCAGCTCGGCGAGGGCCGCGTCGTCCTCGACCAGAAGCATTTTTGCGCGTGCCATTACAGCGTCTCCCCGGTCAGCGGTTCGCCGCGTTCGCGCTCGGCCATATATTCGCCGGTTGCCGCAAAATACACCATTTCGGCGACATTGGTCGCATGATCGCCGACGCGCTCGAGGTTCTTGGCGACGAACAGCAGATGCGCGGCGGTGGTGATCGTCGGCGGGTTTTCCATCATGTAAGTGACAAGGGCGCGGAATATCGAATTGTAGAAATCATCGACTTCGCGGTCGCGTTCGCAAACGCGAATTGCAGCGGCCGCATCGCGCGCGGCAAAGGCGTCGAGGACGTCGTGGACCATCTCGCTCGCCACCGACGCCATTGCGGGAAGGACCGAGATGGGCTCGATCTTCCGATAGCCGTTCAAGGTACCCACACGCTTGGCGATATTTTTGGCATAGTCGCCGATGCGTTCGAGGACGCCGGCGATCTTCAGTGCCGCCACGACCTCGCGCAGATCGTCGGCCATCGGCGCACGAAGCGCAATGATTCGGACGGCGAGCTTCTCGACCTCGGTTTCCAGGTGGTCGATCTTGCGATCGTCGGCGACCACGCTGGCGGCCAGATCGGCGTCGCCGCGCACCAACGCTGTCATTGCGTGATCGATAGCCGCCTCTGCACGGCCGCCCATTTCCGAAATCAATCCGCGCAGTTCGCCGATCTCGTCGTCGAATGCCTTGACGGTATGTTCAGCCATTGCTTTCAAATCCTAACCGTAACGACCGGTGATATAGTCTTTGGTGCGCTCCGCCTTCGGATTGGTGAAGATGTCCGAAGTGACGCCGTATTCGACGAGCGTGCCGAGGTGAAAGAACGCCGTGCGTTGTGAAACACGCGCCGCCTGCTGCATGTTGTGCGTGACGATGACGATCGCGTACCGCCCGCGCAAGGCGTGAATGAGCTCCTCGATCTTGGCAGTCGCAATGGGGTCGAGCGCAGAGCATGGCTCATCCATCAGGATGACTTCCGGATCGACCGCGATGGCACGCGCGATGCACAGGCGCTGTTGCTGACCGCCCGACAGCGCGGTGCCGCTATCGGTCAGCCGGTCCTTCACTTCGTCCCAAAGTCCGGCACGACGCAGCGATTCTTCGACGATACCGTCCATGTCTGCTTTTGCAGAAGCGAGGCCGTGTATGCGCGGTCCGTAAGCGACATTTTCGTAAATGGATTTCGGGAACGGGTTCGGCTTTTGAAAGACCATGCCAACCCGCGCGCGTAGCTGCACGACGTCCATTCCCGAAGCGTAGATGTCCTCACCATCGAGCCTGATCTCGCCTTCAAACCGGGCCGACGCGACCGTATCGTTCATGCGGTTGAGTGTCCGCAGAAACGTCGACTTGCCGCATCCCGAGGGTCCGATAAACGCGGTCACGTTCTCGTTGTCGACATCGATAGAGACGTGGTCGATCGCCTTTTTCTGGCCGTACCAGACCGAAACGTCGCGTGCTGTCATTTTTGAAGTCATCGGGTCACCAGCGAGTTTCGAAGCGGTTGCGAAGGTAGATGGCGACGGCGTTCATCGTAAGAAGAAAGACGAGAAGCACGATGATCGCCGCCGAGGTTTTTTCGATGAAACCCTTGCTGACTTCGTCCGACCAAAGGAATATCTGAACCGGAAGCACGGTCGCAGGATCGCTCACGCCCCCCGGCGGGGTCGCGACGAAGGCGCGCATTCCGATCATCAAGAGCGGCGCGGTTTCGCCGAGCGCGCGCGCCATGCCGATGATCGTGCCCGTGAGGATACCCGGCAGGGCGAGCGGCAGGACGTGGTGAAACACGACTTGGATAGGCGATGCACCAATGCCGAGCGCGGCGTCGCGTATCGAGGGAGGAACCGACTTGATCGCATTGCGCCCGGCAATGACAATGACGGGCATGGTCATGAGCGCCAGCGTCAGCCCGCCGACGATAGGTGCTGAGCGCGGCATGCCCCAGGTGTTGAGGAACACTGCAAGCCCGAGGAGTCCGAAAATGATCGACGGGACCGCCGCCAGATTGTTGATCGAAACCTCGATGAAGTCCGTCCAGCGATTCCGCGGTGCATATTCCTCGAGGTACAATGCCGACAGCACGCCGATCGGAAACGCGAGGATGATTGTAACGAACATCGTCAGGAGCGACCCCTTCAGCGCGCCCCAGATGCCAACCGCGGCGGGATTGGTCGCGTCACTCGCAGTCAGGAATCCGATGTCGACGCGGCGCGAGACTGCGGCTTTTGCATCGAGCTGCGCGTAGATTGCCTGGCTCGCACGCGTTCCGCCGCCGTCTGCCGCAGCGGCGACCGCTTCGTTGACCGAAACGCCGATCGTGGTCCGGCGCTTCAGGATGTCGGGGTCCCGGCGCACGGCGTCGCGAACCGCGATCCAGCTGTCTTCGTCGAGCGCCGCCGCACCGGCCCGTCCAAATGCCGTGGTTGCTGCGCGCAAAGTCGCATCCTCCAGACCTGCGCTTCGCAGCGTCGTTTCCGCCCCCGGTCCACGCAGCGACGATGGATCGACGAGGATACCCAGCGACGGAAAATCCATCGGCAGCGCGAGTTCGATGCGGGTGAACCCACGAAATCCGCTCGAAATCATCGAAATCAGCAGAAACGCTAGAAACGCCGCCGAAAGCGCAACCGCGCCAAAGCCAATCCAGCGGAAGCGTCGCTCGGCGGCGTAGCGACCGCGTATCCGACGCGCCATTACATCCGACCGCCAGTCGGTGGGTTCGCGGGCAACCGAGTCAGTCATACGCTTCTCGGTACTTCTTCACGACACGCAGCGCGACGATATTGAGAAGCAACGTCACGATGAACAGCACGAGGCCGAGTGCGAACGCTGCCAGCGTCTTTGCACTGTCGAATTCCTGGTCGCCGGTCAGCAACTGGACGATCTGTGTCGTCACGGTCGTGACGCTGGCAAACGGATTGAGCGTGAGATTGGCCGCAAGCCCGGCCGCCATCACGACGATCATCGTCTCGCCGATCGCGCGGCTGACCGCGAGAAGCACGCCGCCGACGATTCCGGGTAAGGCCGCTGGAACCAGCACCTTGCGAATTGTTTCCGACGTCGTCGCTCCCATCGCCAGACTGCCGTCGCGCATCGACTGTGGAACTGCGGCGATCGAATCATCGGCCATCGACGAGACGAACGGGATGATCATCACGCCCATGACAAGCCCTGCGGCGAGCGCGCTTTCGGAACTGGCCCCCGGAATGCCGATCCCGCTGGCAAAGCTGCGCACCGCGGGGGCGACGGTCAGGGCCGCAAAATATCCATAGACGACGGTCGGAATGCCCGCGAGGATCTCGAGCAGCGGCTTCATCCACTTGCGCGTGGTCGGCCGCGCGTATTGTGTGAGATAGATCGCGCTCATCAGTCCAAGCGGAATCGCGACGATCATCGCGATGATGGCCCCAATGAAGATCGTGCCCCAGAAGAGCGGAACCGCGCCGAACCCGCCGCTCGAACCTGCCTGATCGGCACGTATCGCGACCTGTGGACTCCAGTGCGTACCGAACAGGAACTCGAGCGGCGAAACCATCGAAAAGAAGCGCGCCGATTCGAACAGGAGCGAGGCGACAATGCCGATCGTCGTCAGGATCGCGATCAAGGACGCAAGCAACAGGACAATCATGGTGACGCGTTCGACCCGGGTCCGTGCCCGGAATTCGGGCTGAACCTTGGTCCAGGCATAGGCGCCGCCCGCAAAGGCGAGAATCAGAGCGAGGGCAAGGCCCGCGAGTCCAAACTTCTTGCGCGCCGACCGGTACGGTTCGACGAGCTGCTCCGATGCCGGATTGAACCCCGTCCTCATTCTCCCGCTGGCAAGCGAACGCGCCTCTGCAAGAACGGCCGATCGCTCGACCCCGAACGCAGGAAGCGACCGGGCGGCGGGTGACGATAGAACTGCGTTGGTGACAAGCCTCGGCGATACCGCATTCCAGGTAAGCGCGAACGCCAGTGCCGGAACCGCGACCCACAGCGCCACGAACCAGCCGTGATACGTTGGCAATGAATGCGCGCGTGTTCCTGCAAAGCGCCCCGCCTTCGCCCGGGCGGCGATCCACGCGATCCCCGCCAGTCCGACGATCAGCAATATCAGGAAGGCGGGTGACACGGGGGTCGCTGAGCTACTTCAGAGTCTTGGGGTCTAGCGGTGTCATGGCCTGCGCCGTCGCGCGCGACGCGGCAATCACGTCCGCCGGAGCCGTGATCATGTCGCGTGCCTTCAGATAGCCATCCGGACCGATCGCGCTGGCATATTCAGCCACAAATTCGCGAAGGCCGGGAATGGCTTTGAGATGCGCCGCTTTCACATAGATATAAAGTGGGCGCGCACCAGGATAGGTGAAGTCGGAAATCGTGGCATAGGTCGCCATGACGCCGTTCAGCGCCACATCCTTCAGCTTGTCGCGGTTTTCCTCGAGAAAGCTGTACCCGAAAACTCCGATGGCGTTGGGGTTCGCGGCGATTTTTTGCACGATCAGATTGTCGTTCTCGCCCGAATCCACATAGGCACCGTCTTCGCGAACGCGCTGGCAGACATCCTTGTGCTTGTCGGCATCGCTTTCCTTCAGCGCCTTCATCGCAGGATCGCTGTCGCAACCCTTGGCCAGGATGAGCTCGGCAAGCGCGTCGCGCGTTCCCGAGGTAGATGGCGGGCCATAGACGACGATCGGAATGGCGGGGAGCGCGGGGTTCACATCCTTCCAGGTCTTCGCGGTCTGCGGTTTGCCGAAGGGCGTCGCCGCAAGCGCCTTGTACACGTCGGTAACGGTCAGCTTCATGTTGGGTCCGCCGGTTGCTTCGGCAAAAGCAATGCCGTCGATGCCGATCTGAAGCTCGACGACCTCGGTGACGCCGTTCTTTGCGCAGTCGGCATATTCGGACGCCTTCATTCGGCGCGAGGCGTCCTCAATATCGGGATGCTCGGCCCCGACCCCGCGACAGAACAGCTTCATGCCCGCGCCGGTACCGGTCGATTCGACGATGGGAGATTTGAAACCCGCATTTTTCTGCGCGAATTTCTCCGCGACAGCGGTCGAAAATGGATAGACCGTCGACGAACCGACGATGCGGATTTGATCGCGCACCGAACCACCGCCTCCGGCCTCATCCGAACACGCCCCCAGGGCGAGCGACGGTAAGGCAATAAGAATTGTGAAGCGACGCATGATTCAATTCCCCCAAGGGTGCAAACGATCGCCTGCTACCGAGGCTCCGGTAACATCGATTCGTGCCCTGTGTGTTTCAGTTCGGTGACGTTTCCATGACAGCGGCCGCCGTCGCTGCGGGCAGAACCACCGTGACTGTCGTGCCGGCACCCACTCTGCTCGCGATTTCAAGACGTCCCCGATGACGCTCCACGATATGTTTGACGATCGCCAGCCCGAGGCCCGTTCCCCCCTGCGCGCGGCTGCGGCTGGCGTCGACGCGATAGAATCGCTCGGTCAGGCGTGGGATGTGTTCGGGCGCGATGCCTTCGCCATCGTCGCTGATCGTCATGCGGATTAATTGACCGTCCCCGGCAAGTGCGATCCGCACGACACCGTCCTGTTTTCCGTATTTGATCGCATTGCCGACAAGATTGTGAACAAGTTGCGACAACTGCCCGCGGTCGCCAGCGACGACCTCGCCGCCCATACCCAGATCGAGTTCCAATGATCGCGGTGTCCCGCTCGCATCGCGAATTTCTCCTGCCACTTCCTCGATCAGCGAAGCGAGCACGATAGTCGTGCCGGGAAGCAGGTATTTTTCCGCTTCGATACGGCTTAGCGAAATTAGGTCGTCGATCAGTCGCTGCATGCGCCGCGCCTCGTCGAACATCACTTTCAGGAAACGGTTGCGAACCTCCGCATCGCCGCCCGCCTTTTCGTCGTCGAGCGTTTCGATGAAGCCGAGGATCGCTGCCAGCGGTGTACGCAATTCATGACTGGCATTGGCCACGAAATCGACCCGTGCCTTTTCAACCGCGTGGCTTGCGTTGCGGTCGGTCAGGTGGATCAGGCGCCGGCCGGGGGCGACAGTCGACACGGTGAGCGCAAAACGCTGGTCGCGCGCGCCGATACCCACCAGTTCGACGGTTCCGTCGGGCGAAGCGACAGCCAGTCGGTCGGTTGCGGCCGGATGGCGGATGGCAAGGCGAATGTCCTCGCCCACGATATGCGCGCCGAGGAGCGCACGCGCGGCGGGATTGGCAAATCGCACCCGGTTGTCGACAACCAGCAAAACGGGTTCGGCGATGGCAGCAATGACGTCGCCCTCGGACACGTCGGGGGCGGGTGCCGTCAGACGAGCCGGTAGCTTAACCGGATCCCGATCGACGAAGATAATCAGCAACGTCGATAGGCCGGCGCCAAGGACTGCTGCTGCCGGCCAGAGACCCGCGCCAAGCTGGTATGCCACAACGGCAAGAACCACAGTGATGAACAGGGCAATCGCGGCGCGCATTCGGCTACGCTACCGCCGATCCAAGCCGGGCGTAAGCGTGATTAACTATCGGCAGTCGCCAGCCCAGGTTTTCAGGTTTATGCACGCGGCATGGAAACGGGGAAAACGGGGGACGGGGCGTCCGACGCGGCAAACCGGCGGCGCGTCTTGCAGCTTGGCATTGCGGGCGGCTCCTCCATTCTGACGATCAGGCCTGCACTGGCGACGACAATGGCGTCGGTCGTGAACTGCCAGATCCCGGTGCCCGATCCTGGACATGCGGGAAGCCATGTGGCGCCGGACGGCACGCTGGTGCCGCCCGGCACCGCAGGGGCCATTCCCGGGCCGGGTGCGCCATTGAAAGGAGCCGACGTGAAGCGTGGCTTGGCGGGAAGTACGTTGCCCGGAACCGACCCCGCGCAGAGCCAGGCCTATATGAATTATGTCCGTCGTCTTCAGCATGGGCAAAGCGGTTTCACCTGCTATGCCTCTTTGCAAATGCCGGGACGCTGAGCGCAGCGCGTGCGGTTTCTTGCCGAACCTGCGGCGTCATTGCGGTCCGTACGGCTCGACACCCTTACCGCGATCTACCACCGGCGCAGCGGACAGACGCATGTGGTGGCCGAACCCCTGCCGCAGATTCTGGAATTGCTCGCGGAGGCGAGCACGATCGACGAATTGCGCGTGCAATCAGGACTTGCGGACGACATCGAGACGCTCGCACACCTTTCCGAGCGGGTTGACGAGTTGCGTGCCGTCGGCCTTGTCACCGCCGCGTGAAGTATCGCTTCGATGTGCGGATCGGGCCGGTTGCGTTCCGAGTCGGATCGGCATGGCCCGAACCGATTGCTGCGCTAAGGTCGCTTTACGCCGATTATCCTCGCACGGCCTGCGTGCCGAATTATACCGTCCGGCTGGAGCCCGAACGTCCGTGGCGGCAATGGCTGCGCCCTGCGGTTGCACTTCGTGGCGACCACATCCTCCCCGATGCCTTGCCGCTGCCGTTGCGGCACGGGTTGCTGGCGGCGGAAATGGGCATGAATCTGCAAGTTGCGCTGGGTGAGCGCCGCTTTTTGCTGCTCCACGCCGCCGCCGTCGAGCGTGACGGCAAGGCTCTGATACTGACGGGTGAGTCGGGATCGGGGAAATCCACGCTTTCGGCGTTGCTCGGTGCGAACGGCTGGCGGTTCATGGCGGACGAGTTCGTTCTGGTGGACCCGGCAAAAGGCATGGTGCTCGCGTTCCCTCGGCCCATCAGCCTCAAGAACGAGAGCATTGCTGTTATGGAGGCCGTGGTTCCCGCAGCGCGGTTCGGGCCCAGACTGGTAGCGACGCCGAAGGGCGACATCCGCCATTTGTGTCCCGAGGCGGCGGCGCTCGCGGCGATGGACGTGCCAGCCGAGCCGCGCGCGATCATCTTTCCACGCTACGGAGTCGATGCAGCAATTCGGGAAGTGCCGCCGGGGGAAACCTTTGTGCGGCTGACGCAGGCCTCGACCAATTATACCATGCTGGGCGAGCACGGCTTCGATGCGCTGACACGGCTTGTGACGCGCGTTCCAGCGATCGCGATCGATTATCCTGATACGGCGGCTGCACTGGAAATGGTCGCCGCTCTGTGATGTTAGCGAAGGCCTTGCGCGATCCGGAGAGTGTGCTCGACCTCGACGCGGCGGGCTGGACCGCGCTGTTGTGTATGGCCCACGCCGAGCGCTTGTCTGCGACGCTGGCGCACAGGCTGACGGGGTTGAAGGTTCCGGCGCAAGCCGCCGAAACGCTCGAAAATGCGCGGTTGAATGCCGAGGCGGGACGGACGCGGGCGTTGTGGGAAGTCGAGATGGCCCGACGTGCGCTCGCCCCGCTCGACATACCCGCGGTTCTCTTGAAAGGAAGCGCGCTCATCGCGGCTGGGCTCGATGCGGGGCAGGGGCGGCTGGTCGGCGACCTGGACATCCTCGTGCCCCGCGACCGGCTCGACGATGTAGAGACGGCGTTGCTCTGCGCGGGCTGGGAATGGCTCAAGGCGGATGCGTATGATGACAGCTATTACCGACGCTGGATGCATGAGCTGCCGCCGCTCATTCACCGCGAGCGCGATGCCATGATCGACGTGCACCACACGATCCTGCCGCTGACTGCGCGGATGACGCCTGACGCCCGGGCGCTGATCGAGGACAGCGTGCCACTTGGGAACGGACTGCATGTGCTATGCCCCGAAGACATGGTCGTTCACGCCGCGGCACATCTGCTGGCCGACGGAGACTTGAGCGGCGGTTTGCGAAATCTGTGGGATATCGACCGGCTGGTGCGCGAATTCGACATGTCGGGGCTCGCCGAACGTGCGCGCCGGCATCGCTTGTCGTCTCAAGTCGATCGCGCACTGCTATTGGCAGAGGCGCTTTTCGGAACGCCGGTCCGCCCGGGACGCCCTTGGCAGGCGCGTGACAGCATTTATCAGGCGCGCATTCTCGCTCGCGACGGTTGGGGCCGCGAAACGCACAGCGTCTTGCGCTTCGCCTTTTATATCCGGTCGCATCTGATCCGCATGCCTTTGCCGCTTTTGCTGCGTCACTTGTTCACAAAATGGCGCAAGGCTAGGGCAGGACGATGAGCGAACTGGCTGTCATCGTCCTTGCCGCGGGGCAGGGCACCCGCATGAAATCCGACCTGCACAAGGTACTGCATCCGGTGGCAGGGCGCCCGATGCTGTTGCATCTTCTCGCGAGCGTCGAAGAATTATCGCCGACGCGAACGATCGTCGTTGCAGGTGCGCGGCGCGAGCAGATCGAAGCTGCGGTCCTGTCGATGGGCGTCGACGTGGCGATTCAGGCGCAGCAGTTGGGCACCGGGCACGCAGTGTTGCAGGCGCGCGATTTGCTGGGCGCGTTCAAGGGCGATGTACTGGTTCTGTACGGTGACGTACCGATGGTGCGCGTCGAAACGATGCGGGCAATGATCGCGCGACTTCATGCTGACGACGCGCCGGCCACGGTCGTATTGGGCTTTCGTCCCGCAGACGCCGGCGCTTATGGCCGCATCATCGCGCATGACGGCGTCGTCGAAAAGATGGTCGAGTACAAGGACGCCGACGAAGCGCAACGCGCGGTAACGCTGTGCAATTCGGGCTTGATGGCGGCGCGGGCCGAGGACTTGTTCGCGCTCCTCGATCAAGTCGGAAACAACAATGCATCGGGCGAATACTACCTTCCCGACGTCGTCATGCTGGCGCGTGGCGACGGTCGTTCGAGTGCGGTCATCGAGTGCGAGGCCTGGGAAGTCGCAGGCGTGAACAGCCGCGCAGAACTGGCGGCGGTCGAGGACGACTGGCAACAGCGTCGTCGCGCCTTGGCAATGGCGGAGGGTGCGACATTGACCGCGCCTGACACAGTGTGGTTCGCGTTCGACACTTTGGTGGGTCGCGACGTTCTGATCGAGCCCAATGTCGTCTTCGGACCCGGGGTAACGGTGGCGGACACTGTGACGATCAGGGCATTCTGTCACCTCGAGGGGGCCGCTATCGGCGTCGGTGCCGAAGTGGGGCCGTATGCTCGCCTTCGCCCCGGCGCGATCCTCGGCGAAAAATCGAAAGTCGGAAATTTTGTCGAGGTGAAAAAGACGACCTTGGGCAGGGGCGCAAAGGCCAATCACCTGACTTACCTTGGTGATGCCGAAATCGGCCCGGGCGTGAACATCGGTGCGGGCACGATTACCTGCAATTACGATGGGTTCCTGAAATATAAAACCGTGATCGGCGAAGGCGCGTTCATTGGCTCGAACACCGCCCTCGTCGCACCGGTGACGATCGGGGCGGGTGCGATCGTCGGTGCGGGAAGCGTTGTGACCGAAGATGTCTCGCCCGATGCGCTGGCGCTTGTCCGGCCGATACAGTCCGAAAAGGCGGGCTGGGCGAAGCGATTCCGGGACGTGATGAGCAAAAGGAAAATGTGACCGTCCGATTGACATGATATCACGATATGATATCACGATATCATGCGAACACTCGTCGACATTCCGGAAGAGGACATCCGCAAACTCGATGCGCTTGCGGCTAAGGAAAGGCGGTCGCGCGCTGCCACGATCCGTGATGCAGTAAAGCTTTATCTCGTGCACAATCCGGACAACACCGATTGGATCAAGCGCGGTGCGGGCTACTGGAAGGGGCGCGAGGACATAGGTGATGCCGTGGAATATCAGCGGGCGATGCGAGAAGATCGAACCCCGTATGAAGAGCTTTAGGTGTCAGACCCCTTTTTCGATACGAACATTCTGGTCGACTGGTTGTGCGGCCGGCCTCAGGCGATCGCGGAGTTGTCACGTTACAGCGGGCACCGCATCAGCAGAATCGTGTGGACCGAACTCCTTGCGGGCGAGCCGTTGGAAAAACGCGACATCGTTCAACAACTCCTTTTGCCGTTCGAGATTTTTGAGGTCGATACCCGCATTTCGATCACGGCTGCTGACATTCGGCATCGAACGCGAATGAAGCTGCTTGATGCCTACATTCTCGCAACCGCCCAAATGAATGGAGCGATCCTCGTCACTCGGAATACCAAGGATTTTCCGGTCGCCATGCCGGGCATTCGCGTTCCCTATCAACTTTAGTCGAGACACATCGTATGTGCGGAATTATCGGAATCATCGGAAAAGAACCAGTTGCCGATCGCCTCGTCGACGGACTGAAGCGCATGGAATACCGAGGGTATGACTCCGCAGGTGTCTGCACGGTCAAGGACGGGTTGCTGATACGGCGCCGCGCGGAGGGAAAGCTTGCCAACCTCGTGAGAGTGCTGGCGAGCGACCCAGCACCCGGTCTGACCGGGATTGCCCATACGCGCTGGGCAACGCACGGCGCGCCCAACACCGCGAACGCGCATCCCCATGCGACAGCCGAAGTGGCTCTGGTTCACAACGGCATTATCGAGAATTTCAAGTCGCTCCGGGACGGCTTGATCATGCGCGGTCGGCACTTTGAGAGCGAAACCGATACCGAAGTCGTCGCGCATCTGGTGAGCGAGCGGATCGAAGCCGGCGACGCGCCGCAGGACGCGGTCAAATTGGTGCTGCCGATGCTGCGCGGTGCCTTTGCGCTCGCGATCGCATTCCGGTCGCACCCGGATATGCTGATCGGTGCGCGACTGGGTTCGCCGCTGGTGGTCGGATATGGAGACGGCGAAACCTATCTCGGTTCGGACGCGCTGGCGCTGGCGCCGCTTACTCAGCGGATCGCTTATCTGGAAGAGGGCGACTGGGTCGTCATCACCCACGACGGCGCGGAAATCTTCGACAAGGACAACGCACCTGTGGAGCGTCCCGTTACGCTGTCCGGCGTTTCGGCGGCGGTCATTGAAAAGGGCAATTACCGCCACTTCATGCTGAAGGAAATCTACGAGCAGCCGATCGTCGTCGCGCAGACGCTGCAATCCTACCTGCGCGCGTTCGAGCAGCAGGTGGCGTTGCCGCAAATCGACTTCGATCTGGCACGCATCGAGCGCGTGACCATCATCGCCTGTGGCACGGCGTCTTATGTCGGCATGATCGGCAAATACTGGATAGAGCAATTCGCCAGGCTGCCGGTCGAGGTCGACGTCGCATCGGAATACCGATACCGCGACCCGGTGTTGAGCGAAAACATGCTGGGCATCGTGGTGTCGCAATC
>JANMKS010000158.1:0-1793 GCA_031372155.1 Sphingomonas sp. | reverse complement strand
GCAGTCGCGAGCGATGCCGCGGTCGAACAAGTTCTTCGCCACAATCCCGAAGTCATTCGCATGGTCGAACGCGAGCCCGGGCAGGAGCCGGCTTTCCTTGCCTATCTTCCGCTCAACGCAGCGGGCCTCGCCGCGTTGAAGGATGGCAAGCTCGATCGCCGCGATCCAGACCCGCGCCTGCTGACCCGCGCGGACGAAGCACCGCTCGCGCTCTATATCTGGTGCCTGTATTCGCCCGGCAATTTCATTCCCGCAATTGCCGCCATCGCCGCGCATTTCGAACGCATCGCGCCGCAAGGCGTGCCGCTGTTCACCAGCGCGGCAACCCCCGCCGCCGCACGCCTGTTCACGTCATTGGGGTTCGAACGCGCGCGCGATCACTACGACCGCGCTGATGCCGATATGCTCGTCGTCTTTCGCACGGAAGCCGAACCCGTCGCGCCACCGAAGCCCGCCATGACGACGCGCGTCAGCCGGACGATCGAGGACGTGATGAAGGTCTTCTCGATCCGCGCCGCAACTTACATGAACGAGCAGGCGTGCCCCTATGACGAGGAATTCGACGGCAATGATTTCTGTGCCGCGCACATCCTGGGCGAGATCGACGGCGAACCGGCAGGGTGCGTGCGCGTCCGCTTTTTCGGCGAATTCGTGAAGATTGAACGGCTCGCGGTCCGCCCCGAATTCCGGTCGACCACGCTATCCATGAAGCTTGCCCGTGCGGCATTCGACTATGCGCGTGCCAAGGGGTTCAGGCGCGCATACGGCCATTCGCGTCATGATCTCGTCCGTTTCTGGTCGCGCTTTGGCTTCCGCCCGATCGAGGGTCGCCCGACCTTCGAATTCTCCGACGTGACTTATGTCGAGATCGAAGCCGACATCGCGCCGTCGAACGATGTAATCGCCATCGGTCGTCCGCCGCTGGAAATGATCCGCCCGGAGGGTGCCTGGGACGTGCCCGGACCATTGGACCGGTCGGCAATGCGCGGCACGAAGGGCGAATCGCTGGCCAGACGCGTCGCGGCCTGCTGACACAGGACGGGGTGGCGAACGACCGGGTCGAACGCGCGCGCCGCCTGTACCGCGAGCGCCGCCTGCGGGCAGCGCATTTCACGCAGAGCCTGTTCGCCGAACCGACGTGGGACATGCTGCTGGATTTGTTCATCGCCGATGGTGAGCGACGCAGGCTGAGCGTCAAGAGTGTCTGCATCGCCGCCGACGTGCCCGCGTCGACGGCGCTGCGCCATCTGCGCTGGCTGACCGAACAGGGGCTGGTCGATCGGCTCGATCACCCGCGCGACGCGCGGTCGACTCACGTGCGGCTGTCGGCGACGGGGTTGTCGGCGATGGCGGCCTACCTCGATGCATTGGCGCAAGGTCCGGACCCGGTGTGGATACCGGCAACCCGGTTGCCCTGAACAGTCAATGGGGGCCGGTATCGCTACCGGCCCCCACTGCGCTGGGCTTTGACATCATGTCGTTTCCGGCATTGCTGCCAAATGACTGGCGACAAAGTCCGAGCGTTGCTGCAGTCCTTTGGCTCTCCCTCCCTTTCCGTTTCCGGTCGGGCGGGTCGGCTGCGGCACCGCATGGTTGTTTCCTGACTGAGGTTTGCGCGACGGCTGTACCTTTTACAGCTTCACCATTCCGCTTCACCTTAGCATTGTCACAACCCGAACCGATCGATCCTGCTCTTTTTCGCGCTTGCGCGTTCAAAAAGCCTTCGTTACCGGCCCTTTCGTCTTCGCTTCGACAGGTGCTTTCGCGCTTCGTCTTGCTTCCGACTATGGTGC
>JANMKS010000286.1:0-8278 GCA_031372155.1 Sphingomonas sp. | reverse complement strand
GCTACGGACGCTTTCGCCGACATTGCCCTGGATATGGGTTTCTATATCTCCATTTCAGGGATCCTGACTTTCAAGAACGCGAAGGAATTGCAGGCGACGGCAGCGCGCATTCCCGCAGACCGGCTGCTGATTGAGACCGACTCGCCATTTCTGGCGCCCGTGCCGCACCGGGGTCGCCCGTGCGAGCCTGCCTTTGTAGTCGATACGGCCAAGTTTCTTGCAAATCTCCGCTCGGAGCGAATTGAGGATCTCGCGGCCCGCACCTCCCGGAACTTCTACACACTGTTTGCTAAGGCCGCTTGATGGAAGACGGCGTGTCGTTCGTCTGGGGCATCGGCGCACTCGTTCTTGTCGGCTCAAGTCTGCTCGCACGGCGGCTTCCGCTGGGCCAGACCGTCCGCATGCTACTCGCATGGCTGGCAATTTTCGGCGGCGTATTCGTTCTCTTCCTGTTCCGGGATGAGGGCAGGGAAGTATGGCGGCGCGCGAGCGAAGAAGTTTCCGGCCGCGCGATGCAGTCCGTTCGGGGAGATGCGCTTCGCATCCGTCGCAATGACGACGGGCATTTCTGGGTCGATGCT
The DNA here is from genome assembly GCA_031372155.1 of Sphingomonas sp. Taxonomy (GTDB): domain Bacteria; phylum Pseudomonadota; class Alphaproteobacteria; order Sphingomonadales; family Sphingomonadaceae; genus Sphingomonas_O. Next base: position 7,697 of record JANMKS010000286.1, on the reverse strand, counting down.
CGCGTCAATGGCCAGAATGTCAGGTTCCTGATCGATAGCGGTGCGACTGTTACGACATTGACACCAGATGCGGCGAAGTCAGCGGGTGTCGAACCGGAAGGCGCATTTCCAATTCTGGTTCAAACTGCGAACGGCCTTGTCCAGGCCCGACGCGGAAGCGTTGCGAAGCTGTCCGTGGGAACAATTGTGATGTCGGATGTGCCGGTGCAGATCGGAACGGCTGCGATGGGCAGCACGAACCTGCTGGGAATGAGCTTCTTGTCTGAACTGCAAAGCTGGCGAGTGGAGGGGCAATATCTCTTCCTCGTTCCGTGAATGCTTTACATAATATATATTATCGGACTTTGATATGAATGTTCAAGCGACGCCCCTTTCCAGAATCAGGCTGATAGTGGAGCGGTTGCGCGACCCAATTAATGGCTGCGATTGGGATCGCGTGCAGACATTCGCAAGCATCGCGCCCTTCACCATTGAAGAGGCCTACGAAGTTGCCGATGCCATCGCGCGAAATGACCTTGCGTCGTTGAAGGATGAACTCGGCGACCTCCTGTTTCAGGTGGTCCTGCACGCGCGCATTGCCGAACAAGCCGGGCATTTCGACCTGGAGGAAGTCGCGGAAGCCATCGCGGACAAGATGGAACGCCGTCATCCGCACCTGTTCGGCAACGCGGCGATCCGACCCGACTGGGAAGATATGAAGGCGGCCGAGCGTGCCGCCGACAGCGCGCTCGACGGCGTGGCACGCGCACTTCCGGCGCTCATGCGCGCGGCGAAGCTCCAAAAGCGAGCGGCGCGTACGGGCTTTGACTGGCCCGATGCCCAAGGGCCGCGCGACAAGGTTCTGGAGGAACTGGCGGAGGTCGACGGCGCGCTTGGTCACGACAGCCGGGAAGACGAAATCGGCGACCTTCTCTTCGCGGTCGTAAACCTCGCGAGACATTTGAAGATCGACCCCGAGGCTGCTTTACGCCGAGCGAACTCAAAATTCGAAAGCAGGTTCAGGTCCATCGAGCATGTCGATGGGTTCGAAGCGATGAGCCTTGAAGCGAAGGAAGCCCTGTGGACGGCAGCGAAGGTCGATCAGCGCGCCTGAAAGCGTGCGAAATCATCGTCGCTTAATCGAACCGCAATCGAGAGCGACGCCCCTTCCCCGCTTTCTCGCTCGACCGTGCCATGAGCATGAAGCCACGCGCGCGCGCTCCCATTATCATTCGACAGTTCGATATGCCTCAACCGACGTGCCATCGTCAGCCGCTCGGCCAGCATTTGTAAGAGCGAGTCCAGTCCGTCGCCGGTGACCGCAGATATCGCCACGGCATCGTCGCGCCGCTCGCATTCGCCCAGCACGGCAGACCGCTGATCATCGACAAGCAAGTCAATCTTGTTCCAGACTTCGACGATCGGCACGTTCGCTGTTTCGTTCACGACACCCAGATCCTGCAGAACTTCCTCGACGTCGACCGCTTGTGCCTCCGTGTCCGGGTGCGCGATGTCGCGGACATGGACGATCAGGTCGGCCGACCTCACTTCCTCGAGGGTTGCGCGAAAAGCCGCGACGAGCTGCGTCGGCAAATCGGAAATAAAGCCGACCGTGTCCGACAGAATGACCTTGGGCAGCCCGGGCAGGCTGATTTCCCGCATTGTCGGGTCGAGCGTGGCGAACAGCAAATCCTCCGCCATGACGTCGCTTCCCGTCAGGCGATTGAACAGCGTCGATTTACCCGCATTGGTGTATCCAACGAGAGCGACGGTCGGCCAGGGCGCGCGCTTTCGCCGGTCGCGATGGAGTCCTCTTGTCCTCACGACCTGATCGAGTTCGCGGCGGAGCCTGGCCATACGATCGCGAATCAGGCGCCTGTCGGCCTCGATCTGCGTTTCACCCGGTCCGCCTAGAAACCCGAAGCCGCCCCGCTGCCGTTCCAAGTGAGTCCAGCTGCGGACGAGCCGCCCCGCCTGATAATCCAAGTGTGCGAGTTCGACTTGCAAGCGACCCTCCGCGCTGGCCGCCCGCTCTCCGAATATCTCGAGAATGAGCCCCGTTCGATCGATGACCTTGGTCTTGGTCGCGGTTTCCAGGTTGCGTTGCTGAATGGGGCTGAGGGCGCCATCCACAATCAGCAACGCGGCGTCGTGCGCGCGCAGGCGCGAAGCGATCTCCTCAACTTGACCGCTCCCGAACAGAGTCGATGCCTGAGGGGACCGGACGTAGGGCGCCGCGCTTTCGACGACTTCGATACCGATCGCTTCCGCCAGACCGGCGGCTTCGGCCAGCCGTGCCGCTACGTCACGAGCCCCTCCCGATTTGCGGTTCGGGTAGACGACGACCGCGCGCGCCCCGCGGCTGATGCCATCTTCGCGCTGCAGTTCGAACGTCAAGAGCTTACCCCGCTTCGTCGTCCCCGCCCTCTTCGGCGAGGTTCAGAGGGTGACTGGGCTGAACTGTAGACACTGCATGTTTGTACACGAGTTGGACCATACCATCGCGTTGCAACAGCATGCAGAACAAGTCGTAGGCCGCGATCTCTCCCTGCAGCATGACGCCGTTCACAAGGAACATCGTCACTGGATTGTTCTGCCGACGTACCGCCGTCAGAAATATATCCTGTAATTGCTTGGGCTTGGCGTTATCTTCTGCAAACGCGGCCGCTACGGGTGCGAGGTCGAGCGGGTTCGCCGGCATGACGGTCGAGATCGCGTGCTTGTAGATGAGTTGCGATTGCCCGTCTCGGCGCAACAACACCGAGAAATTGTCGAACCAGGTGATGATGCCCTGGAGCTTCACGCCCTTGACGAGAAACATGGTGACGGGTGTCTTCGCTTTGCGAAGCGAGTTCAGGAACAGATCCTGCAGGTTGTTGGGCTTGTCGGCCATGGGCTCTTGCCTTTGCTTTTGGCGGGAACGTGGGCCCGCAGGGGTACCGCTTGGCGCGGCTTGATTAATCGAACAGACAATTACTGGCTGAAATCAGCCTAGTCGTCACCTTCTTTCAGGTCGGTGATGCCCAAAATCTTCAACTTGCGATGCAACGCCGACCGTTCCATGCCAATAAAGCTCGCAGTGCGAGAAATGTTCCCTGAAAAGCGGCGAATCTGGACGCGGAGATAGTCACGCTCGAACGACTCGCGCGCTTCGCGAAGCGGTGCTCCCATGACCGGAGCACTGTTGCTCGATGCTCCGTTTGCGCCGCTCCCGAGCACTTCGGACGGCAGCAGGTCGACGTCGATGCGCGCCAGCCTGTCGCCTGGTGCAAGAATCATCGTCCGTTCGACGATGTTTCGTAACTGACGCACGTTCCCCGGCCAGTCGTAAGCCTGCAGCGCGGCGATGGCCTCTGGTGCGATCTCAGGCGTCGGAATGCGGCGTTCGGCCGCGTACCGCGCAAGAAAGTGCTCGACGAGCGGCGGAATATCGTCGCGGCGCTCGGCAAGCGGCGCGAGGTGCACAGGAACGACGTTCAACCGGTAATACAAGTCCTCACGGAACCGTCCCGCGGCGATTTCGTCGGCAAGAATGCGCGATGTGGCCGACACGACGCGAACGTCGACCCGCACGGTGCGCGATCCACCGACGCGCACAAAGCTTTGCTCGGTCAGGACACGCAAGATCTTGCCCTGTGCCGTGACAGGCATGTCGCCGATCTCATCAAGGAACAGCGTGCCGCCATGCGCCTGTTCGAGCAGCCCGGACCGAACCGAATTGGCGCCGTCCTCCGAGCCAAACAGCTCTTCTTCGACCCGTTCGGGTTCCATGCGTGCCGCGCTGACCACGATGAACGGCCCGTCGGCACGGTTTGACCATGTGTGTAGCAGGCGCGCCGCAACCTCTTTGCCGACGCCGGCTGGCCCCGTGATTAGAACGCGGCTCCCCGTGCCCGCGACCCGCTTCAGGGTTGCGCGAACGCCGTTGATCGTCGTTGATACGCCGTTCAGTTCGTCATCGCCTCCGCTCTTGGCCTTCAGGACTTCATTTTCGCGGCGCAATCGCTGCGTTTCGGTGGCGCGCGCCACCAGCAGAATCAACCGCTCCGCCTCGAACGGCTTTTCGATAAAATCGACGGCGCCGCGCCTGATCGCCGCCACGGCCGTATCGATGTTGCCGTGCCCGGAGATGACAAGAACCGGTAGCGAGGGATCTTGCGCTTTCAACAAGTCGAGCAGGTCAAGGCCGTCCAGGCGCGAGCCCTGTAACCACACGTCGAGCAGCACAAGACTGGGGCGGCGTTCGGCGATGGCGGCAAGCGCTGCATCACTGTCTGCAGCCGTCCGCGCCGTATAGCCTTCGTCTTCCAGCACGCCCGCGACAAGGTCGCGAATATCGCGCTCGTCGTCGACTACCAGCACGTCAAGCGCCATCAGAGCGCTCCGGCGCGAATAAAATCGCTGGGCATCGATTCGTCGCTGTTATCCTGGGCGCTGCCCACCAAGGGGGCGAGCAAGACAGGATCAAAGGTAAGGGTTACAATGGTCCCCCCCCCATCTCGGTCGGCAAAACTCATGATTCCAAAATGCTCCTCGACGATTTTCTTGACAATGGCGAGGCCGAGGCCGGTGCCACGTGCGCGCGTCGTCATATAGGGTTCGACCAACCGCTCGCGATCGGGCGGAAGGCCAGCGCCATTGTCCGCGACTGAAATGGTCACCAGATTTGGTTCCAGTGCGGACAGCGTCAATACGACGGCTCCTGCGGCGCTCGCCTCGCGCTGCTCGATAGCCTCAACCGCATTCTTGACCAGATTGGTCAGTGCCTGCCCGAGCTGACGGCGGTCGCATACCATCGTCGGCGCATCGTCCGGCGCGTCGAGCGTGAAGGAAATCGCCGGGTGGGCGACTTCGTGAAGAAATATTGCCTGGCGCACGATGTCGATCATTGCCTCTTCGCGAAAGACCGGTTTCGGCATCCGGGCAAATGACGAAAACTCATCGACCATCCTTCGCAAGTCGCCGACTTGTCGTACGATGGTGTCAGTCAGGCGCTCGAATGTGCCCGGATCGGACGTGATTTCTCGAGCATATCGGCGTTTCAATCGCTCGGCCGCAAGCTGTATCGGGGTCAGCGGGTTCTTGATCTCATGCGCGATTCTGCGGGCGACGTCCGACCATGCAGCCCGCCGCTGATCCAGTAATTGCTGGGTGATGTCGTCGAAGGTCAGCACGTGACCCTGCTCGTCGGTCACGATCTTGACCGCCAATGTCCGCAGTTCCTTGCGCGTGGCCAGCTGAACGATTGCCTCGCGCTCGCCACCGTCCAAAGTCGTATCGAGTTCTGGCGCGATGTCGGACAGCAAGGCGCCGACCGGAATTGTTTCCCCTCTACCGAGCAGCGCCTGCGCCTGTGCGTTCATCAGTCGTACGCTTCGCTCGCGATCGACCGAAACGACGCCCGCCGACACGCCGGTCAGCACCGCTTCGATCAGGGCGCGACGGCTCTCGAGAGCGCCGGTCTGCTCACCCAGCCGCCGCGTCATCCGATTGAAGGCGGTCGCTAGCGTGCCGACTTCATCATTGCTCCGCGGGGAAGTTACGCGCGCCGACAAGTCCCCTCCGGCAACCCGGCGGGCCGCGTCGACCAACTCCCCCACCGGTCGGACGAGCCGGTCTGCGACTTGCAACGCTATCCAGATCGCAATCCCAACGATCAGGAGCGAAACCAGAAACAGCGCAGCATGAAACTGAAGCTGAAGACGTCTCGACCGCTCGAATAGTCCGTCGTAATCCTCGAGTACCGATTTCGCGCGCTCGGTCTGCATCAACGCCTGCCGGTCCGAAATTCGCGAGGCATAAAGGTAGATATTCTTGCCGGGAAAAAGTTGCGTTACAGCCTCGATACGGTCCGCGCTGTCGGCAACGACGACGGATTTGCCTGCTTTCAGTTCCGCCAGAACCGCCGGCGAGACACGCTTCTCGACCGGTCGCGCATCGGGATTCACCATGGCAATCGTCTTGGGTCCCGACGCAGTTACCTCGACGATGGCAGACTCAGTCAGGTTACGGTTGAGAACTTGCCATGCGTAGCCCTCTGCAAATGCAGGGCTTTCGGTCGAAGCCTGCGCCAGGTAATCACGCAGATCGCCCGCCATCGTCACGGTCTCTCCCGCCACGTTCTGCATTTTTTCCTGATAATACCCTTGCGCGAGCCCGTTCGCATTTTGGAGCATTCCGCGCGCCTGATCAGAAAACCAGAACTGCACACCATACTGAAATAGCAATGACGAAAAGAGCACGACGAGCAGCATGGGCACGCTCGCGACCAGCGAAAAGATGCCGACCAGCCGGACATGAAGGCGCCCCCCGCCCCCCACCGGCGATGCTGCGGCACGCCGTTTTGCAACCCGCCGCGCGATGAGCACTAGCAGCGCGATTGCAGGGATGAGGTTGGCAACGAGCAGCAAGGCGACGACGGGTGGTGTCAACAGTTTTTGCCCGGGGGAGCCTTGCGTAAGGATCAGGTAACTGGCGGTGAATATAGCCACCAAAACCGCAAGCGTACCAACTTCGACGTAAGGCACCCAGCGCCGCCGACCGATCAACACGGTCAACTTTCGCCGCCATTTCGCCACATCGCGCCGTTTCATCGTTGCAGCGTTACAACACTTCCGTGTTATTTGAAACACAGGTCGTCAAGCGCCGAACGCGCTTCGTCGCGTCAAGCGATTGGAACCGCTGCAAACTTGCCGGCAGAGGTCATTTGCCATGCGGTGACCCGCCCGCATCCCGCAATCAGCCAGAGACGCCCATCGGCGATGGCCTGCGCAGCATCGCGTGCCGACGGAACCGGAGGTCCTTTGGGATGTGAGTGGTAATAGCCGAGCAGGCGCTCGACACCTTGCCGTTCGCGGCGGATCGCTTCGAACAAGGAGATTGGGTCGATTTCAAATCGCGTTCGCTTGTCGAGGCATACGTTGGCCGCGCGAATCACGCGCTCGATCTCTTCTCCGCCGACGAGCAACCCGCAAACCTCGTGCTCAGGATCGCTCGACGCATGGTCAAGCACTTCCAGGCATAGCGCTCTTGATATCCGGGGAAGCATCGCCACATCTTTACGTGATGGATGGGGGCATTTCCACGATTTCAGTGCGACTTGACGCGGCCCAGACTGGATGGCGTCTGGACAGGGCGCTGGCGGCGGCGCTCCCGACACTGTCGCGCGAACGGCTGAAGGCACTGATCGCTAGCGGCCGGGTGGCGGGACCGGGCGGGGCCGTGCGCGACCCGGCGTCCAAGACCAGCGCGGGGGCCGAGTTCCTGATCGAGATACCGAACCCTATCCCCGCCCACAATCTGGCGCAGGATATTGCGCTCGAAATCGTCTATGAAGACGATCACCTGCTGATCGTCGATAAGCCTGCGGGGCTGGTCGTGCACCCCGCCGCCGGGAATGCGGACGGGACCCTCGTCAATGCCCTCCTACATCATTGCGCAGGCCGACTGTCGGGAATCGGCGGTGTTGCCCGGCCCGGTATCGTGCACCGGATCGACAAAGATACGTCGGGATTGCTCGTGGTTGCAAAAACCGATCGCGCGCATGAAGGGTTGTCGGTCCAGTTTGCAAAGCACACTGTCGAGCGCCGCTACAAGGCGATCGTCGCGGGCGTGCCGACCAGCGGAACGATCGACGCGCCGCTGGCACGCAGCCCGCATGACCGCAAGAAGGTCGCTATCCAGGCACGCGGCAAGCGCGCGGTGACGCACTATTCGCT
>JANMKS010000432.1:0-1722 GCA_031372155.1 Sphingomonas sp. | reverse complement strand
CACCGATCCGTATCAGCCGATCGAGCGCGAGTGGAAAATCACGCGGCAGTGCATCGAAGTACTGGCCGAGTGCGACCACCCGTTGATGATAACGACCAAGTCCGATCGCGTGACGCGCGACATCGACCTGTTGGGTCCGATGGCGGCGAAGGGCCTGACGTCGGTGATGGTGTCGGTCACGTCACTCGACCGGAAGATCGCGATGACGCTCGAACCCCGCGCGCCTGCGCCCAAACGCAGGCTGGAGGCCATCCGGCGGCTGGCCGACGCAGGCATTCCGGTGCAGGTTTCGGTATCTCCGCTGATTCCCGCCATCACCGATCACGAAACCGAAGCGATCATCGAAGCGGCAGCGGCGGCGGGCGCTACGCGATGTTCGTTTATTCCGGTGCGTTTGCCGCACGAGGTCTCGCCGCTGTTCCGTGCCTGGCTCGACGCGCATTTCCCCGATCGCGCGGCAAAGGTCATGGCGATGATTCAGTCGGTCCGTGGCGGCGGGCGGGATAATGATCCGCGTTTCGGCGAACGCATGCGCGGTTCGGGGCCGTGGTATGACCTTATGCTGACGCGGTTCAAGATCGCACGTCGACGGTACGGCCTGGAGGGCCCAAGAATTGCGTTGCGAACCGACCTGTTTCGTCCCCCCGAAGGCGCGCAGGGGCGACTTTTCTAGTCGGCGGGCAACCGGTAATTCCGGTATTCTGCCCGGAGCGCCGTTTTCAGGAGCTTGCCTGTTCCGGTGTGCGGCAGGCTGTCGACGAACAGCACTTCGTCGGGGAGCCACCATTTTGCGACCTTGTCCGACAGGTAAGCCGTCACATCGCCTGCGTTGATCGCGCTGCCGTCCTTTCGCACGATCAGCAGGATCGGGCGCTCGTCCCACTTCGGGTGCGCGACGCCGATCGCCGCCGCTTCGGCAACGCCGGGACATCCCACGGCGGCGTTCTCGAGTTCGACCGACGAAATCCACTCGCCGCCCGATTTGATGACATCCTTCGAGCGGTCGGTGATCTGCATCGTGCCGTCGGGATGGAGAATGGCAACGTCGCCGGTGTCGAACCACTGGCCCGCCCCGGTCGCGTCCTGGTCCATCTTGAAATACCGTCGGACGACCCACGGACCCCTGATTTCAAGCCGACCCGACGAAACGCCGTCGCGCGGCAGCACCTCGCCGTCCTCGCTCACGACGCGCAGTTCGACACCGAACGGCACACGCCCCTGGCGCGCGGTCACGTCCACCTGCTGATCAAAGGTCAGCTGATCCCAGTCGTGGCCGGGAGCACCCATCGTCCCAATGGGTGACGTCTCGGTCATGCCCCACGCGTGGTTGACGCGAATGTCCATGCGCATGAGCCGCTCGATCATCGAGCGCGGGCAGGCCGAGCCGCCGATCGTCACGATCCGGAGTTTGCCGAGGTCGGCGGCCCGCCCGCTGTCGGCGAGCGCGTCGAGGTGCTGGAACATCGCGAGCCACACCGTCGGCACGCCGGCCGAATGCGTGACGCCTTCGTCGATGAAGAGAGCGTGCATGACCGCGGCGTCGTTCGTGACGCTGAAGACGAACTTCACGCCCGCGGCGGCCCCGGCGAACGGCAAGCCCCAACTGGCGGCATGAAACATCGGCACGACCGGCAGCAGGACTGCTTGAGGCGACAGGTCGAACACGCTGGGCGCGATTTCGGCCATCGCATGCAGCATCGTCGAGCGATGTTCGTAGAGGAC
>JANMKS010000271.1:0-1540 GCA_031372155.1 Sphingomonas sp. | reverse complement strand
GACCCAACCCGCGGATACCGGCTGTCTGGCCGATTGTCGCCTGAAGTATCGTTGCAGAACAAGACGTTCGGATACGTCCGCGCACAGATCGACGCGAGCGGGTATATTCCGGTGGGGGGCAGGACCGTCGTCGCCGGCCGGGTACGGCTTGGCTCGACGGTGGGCGCCGCGCGCGACAACATTGCACCATCACGGCGATTTTACGCCGGCGGCGGCGGATCGGTGCGCGGCTTCGGGTATCAGGAGATCGGTCCGCGCAACGTGCTCGATCAGCCCATCGGCGGACGCAGCTTGGCCGAGTTTTCTCTGGAAGCGCGCGTGCGCCTGCCGTTCTTCGGCGGTAATTTCGGCGTGGTGCCGTTCGTGGACGCAGGCAATATCTACGCAGGAACGTTGCCCACCTTCGACAGCTTTCGAATCGGCGTAGGCCTCGGGTTGCGTTATTATTCGAATTTCGGCCCGATCCGGATCGACCTCGGCACGCCGCTCGGTCGCCGCCCCGGTGAATCTCCGGTGGCGGTGCAAGTATCGCTGGGACAAGCGTTTTGAAGGCGATCAGGTGGATCGGCGGCGTGCTTCTCGCTTTGGTCGTGCTGGCCGGGGCGCTGCTGTGGATCGCGGACAGCAGCATCGGGCACCGCTACATCATCGATCGCATCGAAGCCTTGAGGCCGGCCTCCGGGCTGAGGTTCGGGGTCGGGCGGATCGACGGGTCGATCTGGAACCGGGCGACGATCCGCGACCTTCGCGTGGCGGATGCGAGCGGAGTGTTCTTTGAGGCACCTACCGTCGAACTCAATTGGGCTCCCTTGAAATATCTGTCCAACAGCCTCGATATCACGAGCGTGACGGCAAAGGCAGCGACGCTGCGCCGACTCCCCAAACTGGTGCCGAGCGGAAAAAAGGGTCCGATCCTGCCCGGGTTCGACATTCGCGTGGGCAAACTTGCGATCGAGCGACTGACGATCGGAAGCGCTGTTTCCGGCAAGGCCCGAATGGCGCGGGTAGAAGCCAGCGCCGATGTTCGCGACGGGCGCGCGATGATTGACCTGAATGCGCGTGCGACCGGCGGCGACGTCCTGGTCGCCACGCTCGATGCCGAACCCGATCGCAACAAATTCGGTGTTTCGGCCTCGCTGAACGCTCCGACCGGCGGACTGTTCGGGGCGATGCTCGGCACGCAGCGTCCGGTGACGGCGCGGCTGAGCGGCGCGGGCAGCTGGAAAATCTGGAAAGGCAAGTTCGTCGCGACGGCATCGGGCAGCCGCGTCATCGCGCTCGATCTGACCGCGCGCGACGGACGGTACGACCTCGACGGATCGCTGTCGCCGTCGGTGGTGACGCAGGGCAAGCTGATGCGGATGACCGCCCCTGTCGTTCGGGTAAAGGGCAATGCGACGCTGGCAAATCGGCGGCTCGACACGCATCTGGCGCTCGGATCGGCGGCGCTCGCGGTCAGCGCAAACGGCATCATCGACCTGTCGGACAGCAGTTTCGACGGCATGCGCGTGGACGCGCGGCTGCTTCGCCCCGCCGCGTT
>JANMKS010000243.1:0-1909 GCA_031372155.1 Sphingomonas sp. | reverse complement strand
CCCGATGCCAAAACGATGTCGCCGCGCACGAACGATTTGGCGCGCACAATGGCAAGGAGCCGGGCGCGCTTGTCGGGGTCGTCGGTAATCATGAGAAATGCCCCCGTTATCGCGCCAGCGGCAGTCGCTAAATCTTACGCGGCTTTGCCAGGCGTCAGCAGGCGCAGTTGCTCGACGGCGCGCGAGGCCATGAACACGGCGTCGTCTTCCGTTGCTGCGGCGAGTTCGGCTTCCGCCGCGTTCAATTCGGTCGCGATGTGTGCGGGATCGACGTCCGCCATGTCGAAGGCTTTTTCTGCCAGAACTGTCACCCGGTCGGGCACGATCTCAGCGAAGCCCGAGTGCACAAAAATGCGCGATTTCGAGCCGGTCAAAGCAATATCCAAAACACCCGGCCGCAACGTCACGACGACGGGGGCATGCTGTGGAAACACCGTCATGTCGCCCTCGAGCGCGGGCAGCATGACCTGCTCGGCGTCGGCCGACATCAGAACCCGTTCCGGGCTCACGAGTTCAAACTTGAAAGTGCCAGCCATCGTCTAAACTTTCTCTATCCAGCCCAAGTCGACCCACACTGTACGCAACTCAGGCAGTCTCAATTCCGCATGGCCGCATTCATCAAAACCATCAATGCTTACCTCAGTGCCGATGCACGAGCGCAAGAACAATATGGTTTTAGATTCCATCCCTGCAAAAAACCAGTCGTCTAATCTCACTAGCCAAACGCGATCACCAACTTGGAAATCGCCCATGGTGGCTCAACTTACTTCCTCGTCATCTTCGTCATCACCGGTGTCGCCCGTCTTCTCCCGCACAGCCTCCGCCGTCTGCAAACCCTTGCCGCAGAAAGGGCAGAAGAAAACCGGGTGATCGAGCATGCCCGGATCATCTTCTTCGACCTCGACGAGACCGACGGACATGTAAAGCACACCATCTTCGCCAACGCTGATCAGAGGCTCGAAGTCTTCGCCGCTCATCGCTTCCTTCAGCTCGTCGCAGCAACTGCCAAAATCATGCTCGGGAATGCGGATTTCAGTCTCTTTGTCATCGCTCATGTTTACCGCCGCTCATGTTATATCCGCCCGTGGTTCGAGACGTCAGGCTTTATGCGGCTTCGGCGAGCTTCTCGGCTTTCGCCATCGCTTCTTCGATCGAACCGACCATGTAGAAGGCGGGTTCGGGCAAATGATCGTAGTCGCCGTTGCAGAGGCCCTTGAAGCCCTTGATCGTATCGGCGAGCGGCACCTGCTTGCCCGGCGAACCGGTGAACACTTCTGCAACCGAGAAGGGCTGCGACATGAAACGCTCGATCTTGCGGGCGCGGGCGACCGTCACCTTGTCGTCTTCCGACAGCTCGTCCATGCCCAGAATCGCGATGATATCCTGCAGCGACTTATATTTCTGCAGGATCGACTGCACCTGACGGGCGACCGCGTAGTGCTCTTCCCCAACGATGCGCGGATCCATCATGCGCGAGGTACTGTCGAGCGGGTCGACGGCGGGGTAAATGCCCTTCTCAGCGATCGAGCGCGACAGCGTCGTGGTTGCATCCAAATGCGCGAACGAGGTGGCGGGCGCCGGGTCGGTCAAATCGTCGGCCGGAACGTAGATCGCCTGCACCGACGTGATCGAACCCTTGGTCGTCGTGGTGATGCGTTCCTGCAGAGCGCCCATGTCGGTCGCGAGCGTCGGCTGATAACCCACAGCCGATGGAATACGGCCGAGCAGCGCCGACACTTCCGAGCCTGCCTGCGTGAAGCGGAAGATGTTGTCGACGAAGAACAGCACGTCCTGGCCCTTGTCGCGGAAATCTTCGGCGAGGGTGATGCCGGCGAGCGCAACGCGCATACGGGCGCCCGGCGGTTCGTTCATCTGACCATATACCAGCGCGCACTTCGAACCCTTGGTC
>JANMKS010000229.1:0-2915 GCA_031372155.1 Sphingomonas sp. | reverse complement strand
GGCGGCGGCGGCAATCTGCACATCGATGGCCGCGTCGACGGCGACGTCGTGTGTAGTTCCATCATCGTCGGCGACGGCGGACAGGTCAACGGGAACGTGCGCGCGGGGGAGGCGAGGATTGCCGGTACGGTCAACGGAACGGTTGCTGCCGAGATACTGACGATCGCAAGCAGTGCCCGCATCGACGGAGATTTGAGCTATGATTCAGTCAGTATCGAGACCGGCGCGCGCGTGGAGGGACGAGTCAAACGCCTGACGCGCGAAGACACCGGCAGCGCGCTAAAACTCATTTCGAGCGAGTAGCGCGCCGCCAGCGTCCGTTTAACGGCAGCGGCGCTGCGAGCCGCCGCGGTCGATTTCACGTCCCAGCAGGGCACCGGCGGCAGCGCCGCCGAGCGTACCAACGGCGCGATCGCCGCGCGTATCGATCGTGCGGCCGAGCAGCGCACCGCCGATTCCGCCGACGATCAGTCCCGTAGTACCGTTCGACTTGCGGCAATATGTCCGTCCGTCCTTGCCGCGCCATTCCCGGTATTGATGCTTCCGCGCCTCGGCAGGGGTCGCAACGACGAGTGTCGGCGCGACCATTGCCACTGCACTCATGGCCATAATCATTTTACGCATTTTCGGCTCCTATTGAACTTCCGCCCCTCAACGCGTGGGTCATGATCCATGTTGCATGAACCTGAAACAACCTGCCGTTCACCCGATGGCTTTAAGCGCTTGGCTGAAGTCTGCGATCAGGTCGTCGGCATTTTCGACCCCCACGGAAATGCGAACGAGGTTGTCACCGATGCCGAGCGCGTCCTTGCGTTCCTGCGGCACCGAGAGATGCGTCATCGCGGCCGGGCAGCTTGCCAGCGTTTCGGTGCCCCCCAGGCTGACGGCCAGCTTCGCGATCTTTAGTGCGTCGAGAAAGGCGAAGGATTCGCGCTCGCCGCCCTTCAAGTAGAGCGAAAATGTCGATCCCGCGCCCGAGCAATGCCGGTCGTATATATCCTTCTGCCGCGAACCCGCTTCGAGGAAGCCGAGATAGCCGACCGTCTCCACCTGCGGCTGATCGCGCAGGAAGGCACAGACCTTTGCCGCGTTCTCGCCGGCACGACTCATGCGGAGCTCGAGCGTTTCGAGCGAACGAAGCAGCATCCACGCCGAATGCGGATCGGTGATGGTGCCGATCGTGTTGCGCATCATGCGGACCGGATTGATGATTGCTTTCGAGCCCACGGCTCCGCCCGCGACCAGATCGCTGTGGCCGCCGGCATATTTCGTAAGTGAATAGAGCACGAGGTCGGCACCTTGACGCAACGGTTTTGCCCAGAGCGGCCCCAGGAACGTGTTGTCGATGACGATTGGGGGCTTTTCATCGGGGAAGGCGGCATTACGCGAGGCGGCCACAGCCTCCACGTCGACCAGCGCGTTGGTCGGGTTTGCGGGGCTTTCGAGATAGACGAGCGCGACATGGCCCAACGCCTTTGCCTGAAACATCACCGCATCGATTTCGTCACGTGTCGCGCCAGCCGGAAAGTCGAGCCAATGCACGCCGAAACGGCCAAGGATGCGCCCGATCAACGTTTCTGTCGCGGCATAGAGCGGCGCGGAGTGGACGATGACATCGCCAGGCTTCACCATAGCAAGCATGACGGTCGCGATTGCCGACATGCCGCTTGAAAAGACGAGCGCGTCCTCAGCATCTTCCCAGACGCCCAGCCGATCCTCGAGAATCTCCTGGTTGGGACCGTTGAAGCGCGAATAGACAAGGCCTTCGGCACCGCCCGGGCGCTTTCCGGTAACCCCTTCAAAGAATCGCTTTCCCGCGGCGGCATTTTCAAAAACGAAGGTCGACGTCAGGAAAATGGGCGGCTTTAACGACCCTTCGGACAAGGCGGGATCGAAGCCGTGTCCCATCATCAGCGTTTCGGGAGCAAGGCGGCGGTTGCCGATCGTCAGGATATCAGGCTTCGGGCGGCGGCGCGAGGATACGCCCGTCATTTCGGCTTCGTCGGTCATTGTTCAACTCCTGTGCGCGCGTCGCGCTTCAGGTGAGCGCGATCAGCGAGATTTGCCGACCATAGTCGGGTTCGCCCGCATGTGTCGCCCGACGAAAGCTGAAAAATTGCTGGGGATTCGAATATGTGTCGAGGCCGATCAGATCGACGTGGCCGACGCCCGCCGCGAAAAGCCGGTGCGCGACATAAGCTTCCAGGTCGAATTGGACATGCCCGGGTGCCTTGCCGCTTCCAAAGAAGCGCTCCGTCGCGGGGTCGGACGCGCAAAATCGCTGCTGGAACGCGTCGTCCACTTCGTAAGATTTGCGCGCGATGCACGGGCCGACTGCGGCAACAATGCGGTCTCGCCTGGCTCCCAGCTTTTCCATGGCCTCGACGGTCGCTTCGTTGATGCCCGAGAGCGCGCCTTTCCAGCCGGCGTGGGCAGCGCCCACCACCCCCCATTCGGCATCGGCAAGCAGCACGGGCGCGCAATCTGCGGTGACGATACCGAGCACGAAACCGGGCCGGTCGGTCACGAGCGCGTCGGCTTGCGGGCGATTGCCGGGTTCCCAGCCCGCCGCGGTGACGCACGCGGCCGAGTGCACCTGATAGGCCGTGACCAGAGTCGCGCCGGGAGCAGCGGCTTCGACCGCGCGCCGTCGATTCTCCTCGACGGCAGCGGGGTCGTCAGACGAGCCCAGTCCCACGTTCAGACCGCTGACGATGCCCGTCGAGACACCGCCCGGACGCCCGAAGAAGCCGTGCCGCGTTTGCCGCAACGCGTGCGAGCGAAAGGGTTCGATCATGAAAAACCGGCCGGTGCAGGCCACGCTCCGCCAGTCAGGCCCATCACCTGGAACAACGTGCCCATCGCTGCCTCCGATGTCAGGCGGCGGTGCGCGGCAACGACCTCTTCCGAACGTT
>JANMKS010000155.1:0-2401 GCA_031372155.1 Sphingomonas sp. | reverse complement strand
TGGGCAATGCCGACGTGAACACCGATATCGACCGGCATCAGGTGCTGGCGGGGGTCGGCATCCGCTTCTGACGCAATTACGCGGATCGACGCGAAAGATGGAGGGTCGGGGCGCTTGCCCCGGCCCTTTTTTCTGTCCATTTGTCAAAGGCATTTCGCAGACAGACGACCCCGGGGGATTCACCGCATCATGAAGGCGACCATCGAACGCAGCGTCCTGCTCAAGAGCCTGGGACACGTCCAGTCGGTGGTCGAGCGGCGTAATACGATACCCATTCTGTCGAATGTCCTGATCGAGGCACTGGCGGAGGGCGGCATTCGTCTGATGGCGACCGACCTCGATCTTCAGATATTGGAAACCGTCGACGCAGCGGTTGAGCAGGCCGGCGCGACGACGATTTCGGCACACACGCTGTTCGACATAGCACGCAAACTTCCAGAGGGGTCACAGGTGTCGCTCGCCGCCGCCGAGGGCAAGATGGCGGTCAACGCAGGCCGCGCCCGCTTCAATCTGCAGACGCTCCCGCGCGACGACTTCCCGGTTATCGCGGAGGGCGAGCTGCCCACCAGGTTCGAGCTTCCTGCGGCCACCCTGCGCCAGATCATCGACAAGACGCGGTTTGCCATTTCCACCGAGGAAACGCGCTACTATTTGAACGGTATCTTCATTCACGTGGCCGACGATGTCCTGAAGGCGGCCGCGACCGATGGGCACCGGCTCGCGCGCGTGACCGTGGCAAAGCCCGACGGCGCCGAGGGAATGCCCGACATCATCGTGCCGCGCAAATGCGTCGCCGAGCTTCGCAAGCTGCTCGACGAGGTCGATGGCAGCGTCGAGGTTTCGCTGTCGTCGACGAAGATCCGCTTCGTCCTTGGTCACGCCGTCCTGACGTCGAAGCTGATTGACGGCACCTTCCCCGATTACAGTCGCGTCATCCCGACCGGCAACGACAAGATCCTGCGCATCGACCCGAAAAGCTTCATGCAGGGCGTCGACCGCGTTGCCACCATTGCGTCCGAAAAAACCCGCGCGGTGAAGATGGCGCTCGACCGCGACAAAATCACGCTGTCGGTCACCAGCCCCGAAAACGGAACCGCCGCTGAAGAAGTGCCGGGCGAATATAGCGCAAGCGGCTTCGAAATCGGCTACAACGCGAAATATCTGATGGACATTCTGGCGCAGGTCGAAGGCGACATGGTCGAAGTACACCTGGCCGACGCCGCTGCGCCGACACTGATTCGCGAGAATGACCAGGCAGCGGCCTTGTACGTGCTAATGCCGATGCGGGTGTGAGGTTGACGCAGGTAAGGAAAATCCTTACTGAGGCAGTATGATCCACTCCCGCATTACCGCGAAGGCACAGACTACAGTGCCGCTGGCCGTGAGGCGCGCCTTGCGGGTCGAGCCGGGCGACGAAGTGGCTTGGGAGATCGAGGACGGTCGAGCCGTGTTGACGCGGGTCAGCGAGAACGACGGGTTCGTCAACAATTTCTCGATGTTCACGGAATGGGCTAGCGAAGCCGACTGCAAGGCATTCGACAATCTATAAGATTGGCGACATCGTTTGGGTACCTTTTCCATTTGTCGAGTCACCTCGAATGCGCAATCGACCCGCGTTGGTGATTAGCGCGGCCCCAATTCAAGGCGATGAATTGCTGCTTTGGGTATTGATGATCACAAGCGCTTCGAATGGTGGCTGGATCGACGATGTCTCGCTTGAAGCGCGATTCGCCGAATGCGGGTTGAACGTGCCTTGTGTCGTTCGCACTGCCAAGATTTCTACCGTTGCTGTCGGCAGCGCGCGGATGCTTGGCGTCCTGCCAACCGACATCCTCGCTATCGTTTCGACCAAGGTGGCAATCCTCACCCGCCGTAATTCGGTGCGCTAGGTCACCATCCCCATCAGCGTCGCCAGCCGGTCCGCTTCCGACGCTGGCTTGTCGGTCCTGATTCGGTGGATGCGCGGAAAGCGCATTGCGACGCCCGACTTGTGGCGTTTCGACGAATGGACCGAGTCGAATGCGACCTCCAGCACCATTGTTTTCTCGACTTCACGCACGGGACCAAAGCGTGCCGTCGTGTGCTGCCGGACGAAGCGGTCGAGGAATTTCAATTCCTCGTCGGTAATTCCTGAATACGCCTTTCCGACCGGCAGCAATTCGCCATCCTCTGTCCAGCACCCGAAGGTATAATCCGAATAATAGGAAGACCGCTTTCCGTTGCCGCGCTGCGCATACATCATCACGCAGTCCGCGGTCAGCGCGTCGCGTTTCCATTTGTACCAAAGACCGACGCGGCGGCCGGTGACATAGGCACTGTCACGGCGTTTGAGCATGACACCCTCGATCGCCGCGTCTCGCGTTCCCGCTCTGATTTCCTCGAGCGCCTCGAAATCGGCGGC
>JANMKS010000067.1:0-2436 GCA_031372155.1 Sphingomonas sp. | reverse complement strand
CGCAAGCGCCGCCGCGACCCACAACGCCGCCAGACCGGCTTCGGCGATCATTTGCGTCGTGCCGAGAAGCAGTGTTCCCCCGCGAAGGCGGGGATCCAGACTCCTTTTTTGGGCTGGGCCCCCGCCTTCGCGGGGGAACTGAGATAGTTCATTCCTTGAGTGTCGTCGTCTTGTGCTCGCTGCCCGCCATTTGCGGGGGCATATAGCGTTCGTCGTGCTTGGCGAGCAGGTTCGTCGCCACGAAGGTGCCGCCTTCGAAGGTTCCTTCGGCGACGACGCCCGACCCTTCCTTGAAGAGGTCGGGGGGGATGCCCCTGAACCGGACGTTCACGGTGCTGGCATCGTCATGGACGGCAAAGCGCAGCGTGACGCCGTCGGGCGCGCGTTGCAGCGTCCCCTTGGTCACCATTCCGCCAAGCCGGATCGCGCGCCCTTCCGGCACGCCGTTCCTCGCAACATCGCCGGGGGCGTAGAAATAGCTCGCGCGATCCTTCAGCGCCGACATGGCAAGCAACCCCGACCCGGTCACCGCGAACAGTGCGACCAGTGCCAGCACGAGGCGCTGATGCTTGGCCTTCACCGCTTCGCATCCCGCTCTGCGCGCAGCATCGAGACATAGGCCCAGAGCGTGACTACGGCGGTGCCGCCGATCGTGAGGGCATAGGCGGCGATGACGAAAGGCCAGGGGTTCATGCCCGCGCCATCCGTTGCAGCCGCGCTTCGAGCTTAGCCGTCGCAAGGATCGCACGCATCCGCATCAGGACGATCGCGCCGAACAGGAACGTGAAGCCCACCGTCGTGAAGCCGAGCGGCCACAGCAGCGCGCTCGCAATCTTCGACCCACCCGTAACGCTGATCGACGATCCCTGGTGGAGCGTGTTCCACCAGACGACCGAATATTTGATGACCGGGATGTTGATCGCGCCGACGATCCCGAAGATGGCGGCGGACCGCGACACGGTCGTGCGATCCTCACTGGCGTCGGCAAGAGCGATATATGCGGCGTAGAGAAACAACAGCACAAGCTCCGACGTCATCCGCCCGTCCCATTCCCACCACGTGCCCCAGGTCGGGCGGCCCCAGATCGATCCGGTGGCAAGGCAGATTGCGGTGAAGACGGCACCGGGAAGCGCGACGGCGCGTGCGCCCACGCCTGCCAACGGGTGCCGCCACACAATCTGGACGATGCTCGCGATTGCTATGCCCGACCAGCCCGCCATGCTGAGCCAGGCGGCGGGGACGTGGATATAGAGAATCCGGACCGTCTCCCCCTGGAGATAATCTGGCGGCGTCAGGAACAGTCCGGCGTAACAGCCGATTGCGATCAGAAGTGCGCCACCGACGCCGAAGATCGTCGTCAGCGGGCGCGCGAGTTTCAAGAAACGGGTCGGATTGGCGAGCGCGTGCATCGGTCGGCCATTACTAGCGCGGCCACGCGCCTTTGCAAAGGTGGACTAACGGCCGATCAGCCGCTGTGCGATGCGATCCGCCACGCGCGCGGGCGTGTCACCGGTCGCCTCGCTTTCGTCCCAGATTTGCAAGAGCCGCCCCGGAATCTGGCGAACCCGCGCGCCGACTTCGGCGGCATCGCCCTGCCCCAGATATTCGAGCGCCACGTTGATGATCCCGCCCGCATTGATGACGTAATCCGGCGCGAACAGGATGCCGCGCGCATGAAGCCGGTCGCCATCTTCGGGAGTGGCAAGCTGGTTGTTGGCGCCGCCTGCGACGATCTTTACGTCGAGGCTCGCGATACTGTCGGCAGTCAGGATCGCCCCCAACGCGCAGGGACTGAAAATGTCCGCAGTGACGCCCGCGATATCGGCCGCCGCAACCACGGTGCCGCCGAGTTCGTCGGCAAGTGCCTTTGCACGGCCGACGTTTACATCCGCAATGGTCAGCCGCGCCCCCTCCGCCGCCAGCCTGCGCGCGAGACCTCCACCGACGCTGCCCACGCCTTGCACCGCGACATGGACGCCCGCCATCGTATCAGCCCCGAGCGCACGTCTTGCCGCCGCCTTGACGCCCAGAAAGACGCCCTCGGCGGTGTAGGGTCCGGGATCGCCACCGGCCGCCCCGCCCGCGACGGGCAGCCCGGAGACGAAACGGGTCTCCCGCGCGATGGTGACCATGTCGTCGTCGGTCATGCCGACATCCTCGGCAGTCACATACCGACCGCCGAGCGCGTCGATCGCGCGACCGAAAGCCGCGATCATCGCCGGCGATTTCGTCCCGTCGGCATCGGCCAAGATGACGCCCTTGCCGCCGCCCATCGGCAAGCCCGCCATCGCGTTTTTGTAACTCATGCCGCGCGACAGGCGCAGCGCGTCGATCACCGCATCGGCCCGCTTTGCATAATGCCAGAAGCGGGTGCCCCCCGCCGCAGGGCCGAGTGCCGTCGAATGGATGGCAATGACCGCGGTCAGCCCGCTTGCG
>JANMKS010000057.1:0-11869 GCA_031372155.1 Sphingomonas sp. | reverse complement strand
CCGCATTTGAAACCCATGATTGACTCCCGTGAATGTTGGGGGCTGGATAGGGGGCAGACGCTATGAACACCAGAAGGGAAGCGCCGTGGGGGTGACAGGAATCGGAGGAATCTTCTTTCGCGCAACCGACCCCGATGCGCTGGGAGCGTGGTACCGCGAGCATCTGAACGTCGGTGCGGGCTGTAATGCGGACGCCACCGGCCCGGTCGACGAATGGAGCTGGACCACGCAAGCCGGCCCGGTCGTGTTCGCGCCGTTCAAGGCTGACACCGATTATTTCGCCGCCGACAAGCAGTTCATGGTCAACCTGCGCGTCGAAGATCTTGACGCATTGATTGCAAAACTCACCGCTGCCGGAATCGCGGTCGAGACCCGAGCCGAATGGAACAGCCCGGAAACCGGCCGCTTCGCACGCATCCACGATCCAGAGGGTAATGCAATCGAACTGTGGGAACTACCGGGCTGAGGGCGGGATTGTGATCAAGCGCGTCCTTTCGATTCCGATGCCAGCCTTGCTGTTTGTGCTTGCGATCGCAACCACGCTGCTGATTCTCTGGCGCAACGTCCTTCCGATTCTGGGCGGAACTGGTTGGCCAAAGCACGGGCCGCACCTGGCGGTTTTGCTCGTTCATGTCGCTGGGGGTCTGGGCATGCTCGTGCTCGGTGTCGCTGCCCTCTACATTGGTTGGACACGACGTGCGTTTCGACGGCACAAGTGGTTCGGCTACGGCTATCTGGTTCTCGGCGGAACTGGCGCAATAGCGGCCTTGGCCGTTTCAATTCAGGCGCCGCATCAGCCACGCAGCCTTTACATGGCGACCGGCACACTTGCCGCCGTGTGGCTGGCGGCCGCCGCGATGGCCTATCGCGCAGCACGCAATCGCCGTTTCGAATCGCACCGCGAATGGATGATCCGCAGCTATGTGCTGACGTGGACCTTCGTCGGTTGTCGATTGGCGACGATGATCGATTTCTATCCGTGGCTCGGCGCGGAAAGCGTGACGGCGGCAATCTGGATCAACTGGATCGTGCCGCTCGTGATCTGCGAAATCGCACTTCGGTGGCGCGAAGGTGCGCGGCTTAAACCGCCAGACGCATTGCAACGTCGTTCATGAAGCGCACATCGTCGCCCTTTGCGAGCCATTCCGCTTCTGCTGCAATTGCGCCGAGCAGATGGGTCAGGTCGTCGATCTCGGCCTTCGCATAATTACCCAGTACGTACCCCGTCACCCGGTCCTTGTGCCCCGGATGCCCGATGCCGAGCCGCACGCGGCGGAAATCTTCGCCGATATGCGCGACAGTCGACCGGATGCCATTGTGCCCCGCCGTGCCGCCGCCGACGCGCACTTTCACCTTGAACGGCGCAAGGTCGAGTTCGTCATAGAACACCGTGACGTCGCCTGGTGTCAGCTTGAAGAACCGCACGGTCTCGCCGACGCTGCGTCCGCTGTCGTTCATGAAAGTGGCGGGCTTGAGCAACAGGACTTTCGCATCGCCGATCCGGCCCTCCGCGATCAGCCCCTGGAATTTCGATTTCCAGGGGCCGAAGCGATATTCGGACGCGATGACGTCGGCCGCCATGAACCCGACATTGTGCCGGTGCATGGCATAATCCGCGCCGGGATTGCCGAGTCCGACCCAAAGTTGCACGCCGCTTACGAAGCTGCCGCCTCACCCTCGGCTGCGGGCTCTTCGTCGCTGTCGCCTTCGCTCGACTTGAGCGCCGACGGTGCAACGATCGTGGCAATCGTGAAATCGCGGTCGTCGATCGCCGATTTGACCCCGTCGGGAAGTGTTACCGCCGAGATATGGATCGAATCGCCCACATCGCGTCCGGTCAGGTCGACCTCGATCGCGTCGGGCATGCTCGCCGCGTCGCAGATCAGCTCGAGTTCGTGACGCACGATGTTCAGGACGCCGCCACGCTTGATGCCGGGCGATGCCTCTTCGTTCGTGAAGTGCACGGGGACCATGATCGTGACCGTGGCATGTTCGGAGATGCGCAGAAAATCGGCGTGGATCGGACGATCGGTTACCGGATGGAACGCGACGTCCTTTGGCAGCGTGCGGACATTGGCACCGCCGACGCCGACCATTACGACCGAATTCATGAAATGCCCGGTGTGCAGCGCTTTCATCAGCGCCTTTTCCTCGACATGAATAGGGGTCGGGTCTTCGTTGTTGCCGTAAATAACGGCGGGAACGCGGCCTTGACGACGCAGATGACGGGAGGCTCCCTTGCCAACACCATCGCGCGCTTCGGCCGACAAAGTCAGCTGATCGCTCATATTACTTCTCCAATATCCCGCCACGCCTCCAGGGATGACCATGGTCCGGGAGGCGCGCGCATAGCGGGACACGAGCGAATTTGCAAGCAAAGCCTAGTCGCGGCCGCGCCCGGTCTTCTCCTGAAGTTCGTCGATGCGGATCGAGGCATCCGCCTTTGACAGGCTGTCATCGAACGCCTCTTTCGCCTCTTCGCTCAGCGTCTTCAAATATGAAGCCTGCGCGCCGGTCATCGGCTCGTCGCCAGTGGTCCAGTCGGACGGATCCTTTTCGGCGTTGGAGGTTGGATGGGTCTTGGGATTCTCGGTATCGGACATGGTGTTCTCCTTGCCCGTGAAAACCCGCATGTTCCATACTTGTTCCTACGCCACGAACGGCAGCTCCAGCGCATCTGCGACGGCCTGATGCCGGATTTTACCCGCCGACACGTTCAATCCCGCGGCAAGATACGGATCGGCCTTCATCGCCGCGTCCGCGCCCAGGTTCGCCAGCCGCATGGCAAACGGCAACGTTGCGTTGTTGAGCGCGAACGCACTCGTCCGTGCAACAGCACCGGGCATGTTCGCGACGCAATAGTGGATGATGCCGTCGACCGTGAAAACGGGGTCGTCGTGCGTGGTGGCGTGCGACGTCTCGAAACACCCGCCCTGATCGATCGCAATGTCCACCAGCACCGAGCCGCGCTTCATCGTCTTCAGCATGTCGCGCGTGACGAGCTTGGGCGCGGCGGCACCGGGAACCAGCACAGCGCCGATGACCAGGTGCGCCTTGGCGACGGCTGATGCGATCGCGGCTTTCGACGCATAGGCGGTCTTGATTTGCGAGGAAAAGAACATGTCGAGTTCGGCAAGCCGGTCCATGCTGATGTCATAGATTGTTACGTCGGCGCGCATCCCGACCGCCATCTGCGCCGCGTTCACGCCCGACACGCCGCCGCCCAGGATCGCGACGCGGGCAGGGGCCACGCCCGGTACCCCGCCCAACAAGACCCCGCGTCCGCCCTGTTCTTTTTCCAGATAGTGTGCGCCGACCTGTACCGACATGCGGCCGGCGACTTCGGACATGGGCTTCAACAAAGGCAATGCGCCCGACCGCGACGTCACCGTCTCATAGGCGATGCAGGTCGCGCCGGACTTCATGAGCCCCTCGGCCTGCGCCTTGTCGGCGGCGAGGTGGAGGTAGGTGAACAGAGTATGGTGCGGGCGCAACATCGCGATTTCGGAAGGCTGCGGCTCCTTCACCTTCACAATCATCTCGGCGGCGGCGAAGACTTCAGAGGCATTGGGCAGGATGCGCGCACCCGCGTCCATATAATCGCGGTCGCTGAAGTCGATGCCGTTGCCCGCCAGCGCCTCGACCATCACTTCATGTCCGGCCGCAGTCAATTCGGCGACCGAGGCGGGCGTCAACCCGACGCGGTACTCGTGGTTCTTGATCTCCTTGGGCACGCCGACGCGCATCATCCGTCTCCTTGAAACAATATTGCGCGTTCATAGATTGTCGGAACGCCCTTGTCTTGCGTTTGCGTGGCCCGATGCGAAGTGCTAGCGGCGCGACCGGCCCCGTTGGCGGTCGAAATGTGAAAGGCTGGGTTCGCGCCCGAATGTCAACCGCCGCAAGCACTGCCCCCGCTGTCGATGACGGCGATTCGCACGAGGGGCATCACATTTCCGGAAGCTTGCCGAAACTCGCGTTGGGTGCCGTCGGCGTTTGCTATGGCGACATCGGGACCAGCCCGCTCTATGCGATGAAGGAGGTCTTCGTCGGGCACCACCCGCTCGCGCTCGACCCGATCCATATCTTCGGCGTGCTCAGCCTGATGTTCTGGTCGCTGCTCATCGTGGTGACGATCAAGTACATCGGCATCATTCTGCGCGCCGACAACAAGGGCGAGGGCGGAAGCCTTGCGCTCCTCGCCATGATTCAGCGCCGGACAGGCGGGGGCCGCTGGTCGCAAGGACTCGTGATGCTCGGCGTCCTGGCAACGGCGTTGTTCTTTGGCGACTGCATGATCACGCCTGCCATATCGGTGCTTTCTGCGGTCGAGGGACTTGTCGTCGTCGAAGCGGGTTTTGCGCCGTTCGTGTTGCCGACGGCTGTGGTAATCCTTGCCGGGCTGTTCCTCATCCAATCGCGCGGGACCGACACGATCGGGCGGTATTTCGGCCCCATTATGACGTTCTACTTCGTGGTGCTCGCGGTGCTCGGTGTGCTCAACATCATCGAGCGGCCTGACATCCTTTCCGCGGTCAACCCGGTCTGGGCCTGGCGGTTCGTCGAACACGATCCCATGCTCGCCTTTCTGGCGCTCGGCTCGGTCGTGCTGGCTTTGACCGGAGCCGAGGCGCTGTACGCCGACATGGGCCATTTCGGCCGCCGCCCCATTCAACAGGCGTGGGTCTGGCTCGTGTTTCCTGCGCTGTTGCTCAACTATGCCGGGCAGGCGGCGCTGCTGCTCCACGTGCCTTCGGCGGCATCCAATCCGTTCTTCCTCATGGCCGATGAAGCGTTCCGCCTGCCGCTTGTGATCTTGGCGACGCTTGCAACGATCATCGCCAGCCAGGCGGTCATTACCGGTGCTTTCTCGGTGATCCAGCAGGGCGTCCAGCTGGGCCTGATGCCGCGTTTCAAGATAGAACACACCAGTGCGTCGGCGCTCGGCCAGATCTACGTCCCGACCGTCAACTGGGCGCTGATGGTGATGGTCATGCTCCTCGTGGTTATGTTCCGCGAATCGTCCAACCTTGCCGCAGCTTACGGAATTGCCGTCACCGGCACGATGTTTATCACGACCTGCATGTTGACCGTGCTCGTGCTGCGCGTCTGGAACTGGCCGAAATGGGTCGCGATCCCCACGCTCGCCGTCTTCTTTGCGATCGACACGCTTTATTTTGCGTCGAACCTGACCAAGGTTCCCGATGGTGGCTGGTTCCCGCTGCTCGTTGCGCTTGTCGCCTTCACCTTGCTGACGACCTGGGCGCGCGGCCGGCAATTGATGATCGCCCGCATGCGAGAGGCCGCGATGCCGCTCAAGGTGTTCATATCGTCGGCGGCCAGTTCGGCGACGCGGGTTCCCGGAACCGCGGTATTCATGACGTCAACTCCCGATGGCGTGCCGCACGCGCTGCTGCACAACCTGAAGCACAACAAGGTTCTGCACGATCGTATCCTGCTGCTGACCGTCAAAATCGTCGATATGCCCTTTGTCGAGGACGACACGCGGTGCCGCCTCGAAGATTTGGGCGAAGGCTTTCACCGGCTCGTGGTGAAGTACGGCTTCATGCAGGAACCCGACGTTCCGGCGGCGCTCGCCCGCCTCACCGGCTGCGGCCCGGCGTTCAAGATGATGGACACCAGCTTCTTTCTCGCGCGCCAGACGCTGCTGCCCTCGGCGCGGCCCGGCATGGCGATCTGGCGTGAAAAGCTGTTTGCGTGGATGCTCAGGAATGCAGAAAGCGCGATGGAGTTCTTCCGCCTGCCGACGAACCGCGTTGTCGAGTTGGGTTCCCAAGTCGAGATCTAATGGCAGTAGTCGGCTGCGCTACGTTGCCCTCGTGTAAGCCCCGGGCGACGCATGGCGTCGACCGACAAACTTACGCGACGTCAAACGCGTCGGTTGCCTCGTCGAGCACCAGCAATTCGCCGCGCTCGATCCCGAACAGCGCGCCGTGCAGCTGGATCCGTCCGTCCGCCTCGCGCTCGGCGATATAGGGGAATGTGCGCAGGTTGCGGAGACTGACCTTGATCGCCTCGCGCTCCAGCGCCTCGTGCGGATCGGCGGGCCGGTCGAGCAGCACCCGGCTGCGGGCCTCGCCGATAATGGTCATCCAGGCGTCCACGAACCCGCCGCCGCCCTCCAGATGCGCGCCGCCCAGCGCCGCCTTGATCCCGCCGCACCGCGCATGGCCCAGGACGAGGATGTGACGCACCTCCAGCCCAAGGACGCCGAACTCGATCGCCGCCGACGCGCCGTGCAAGCCGGGCGTACCCTCGAACGGCGGCACGAGGTTGGCGACGTTGCGAAGTGCAAAGACCTGTCCGGCCACGGTGTCGAATACGGTCGCGGGGTCGACCCGGCTGTCACAGCACGACACGATCATGAACGGCGGAGCCTGGCCCTCTACCAGGCCGTCGTAGCGATCCTTCTGCGCGGCATACGGGCCTTCGCGAAAGCGGCGATATCCGTCGATGAGAGCTTGGAATTCCGACATGATGGAGCGGCTAGTTTACAGCGGCGCGGATGACAACGGGGCATCGCATCGCTATCTGCCAAATCATGAGCGAAGCTGACCCCGCCACCTTGCCACATGCCCGCCCGCGCAAGCCCGACTGGATTCGGGTCAAGGCGCCGATGGGGACGGCGTTTGCCGAGACCAAGGCATTGATGCGGCGGCTCAATCTGGCGACGGTGTGCGAGGAGGCGGCGTGCCCCAACATCGGTGAGTGCTGGACCAAGAAGCACGCCACGGTGATGATCCTGGGCGACACTTGCACCCGGGCCTGTGCCTTTTGCAACGTAAAGACCGGGATGCCGCGCGCGGTCGATCCGCTCGAGCCGCAGCATACCGCCGACGCGGCTGCCGAATTGGGGCTGGAGCATATTGTCGTCACCAGCGTAGACCGCGATGATCTCCCCGATGGCGGCGCGTCGCAATTTGTAAAACTCATCGAGGCGCTGCGCCGCACGACGCCGAAAACGACGATTGAAATCCTGACACCAGATTTCAGGAACAAGTCGCAAGCTGCTGTGGAATCGATCGTTGCGGCACGTCCCGACGTTTACAATCACAACCTTGAAACGGTGCCGCGGCTTTACCCGACGATCCGCCCCGGCGCGCGCTATTATGCGTCGCTGCGGCTGCTGGAGAGCGTCAAGCGGCACGATCCGACGATCTTCACGAAATCGGGCATGATGATGGGCCTGGGCGAGGAGCGGATGGAGGTGCATCAGGTCATGGACGACATGCGCTCCGCCGAAGTCGACTTCCTGACGCTCGGCCAATATCTCCAGCCGACGCCGCGGCACACGAAAGTCATCGATTTCGTGCCGCCCGCGACATTCGATGCCTATGCCGGTATCGCCCGCGCGAAGGGGTTCCTGCTCGTTGCCTCATCGCCCCTGACGCGATCGAGCTATCACGCGGGCGACGATTTCGCGAAGCTCCGTGCGGCGCGCGAGGCAAGGCTGGCGCGCGCCTGATGCCCGGTCATCGCGAAAAGCGCTTTCTGCCGTACAGTGCCGAACAGATGTTCGATCTGGTCGCCGACGTTTCCAGATATGCCGAGTTCCTGCCCTGGGTGACCGCTGTGCGCGTCCGTTCCAACACCGACAAGGAAATGATCGCCGACCTTATCGTCGGCTTCCGCTCGCTGCGTGAACGCTTCACCAGTCGCGTCACCAAGGATCGCACACGCTGCATCAGCGTCGACTATATCGACGGACCGCTCAAGTTTCTGAAGAACGACTGGCGCTTCGAACCTGCGCCGGGCGGTTGCACGATCGATTTCTCGGTCGAATTTGCTTTCAAGAACCGGATCTTCGAAGCCATCGCGGGCCAGATGTTCGATGCCGCGCTTCGCAAGATGATCGGGGCCTTCGAAACGCGCGCGGCGGTGCTGTACGCCAAGCCTCAGC
Source organism: Sphingomonas sp. (assembly GCA_031372155.1). Taxonomy (GTDB): domain Bacteria; phylum Pseudomonadota; class Alphaproteobacteria; order Sphingomonadales; family Sphingomonadaceae; genus Sphingomonas_O. Next base: position 3,948 of record JANMKS010000057.1, on the reverse strand, counting down.
CCGCGTCGGGGTCCGGCATCAGCAGTTCGAGCGCGCACAACGCGGCCTGAAGGCGAACGCCGCCGCGTCCGTTGTCGTCGAAGTGCCGCTTGTCGGCATGGACTTCTTCGGAATTGCCGCCCTTGATTGCGCGGGCGAAGACGACCGTTCCGACCGGTTTTTTCTCGCTGCCGCCATCTGGGCCTGCAATGCCCGTGATCGCTACTGCGACATCGGCACCGCTGCGGTCGAGCAGCCCTTGCGCCATTGCCCAGGCGGTCGCGACCGATACGGCACCGAACGTCTCGACAATGTCGCTGCCGACGCCCAGTTGCCCGATCTTGGCTTCGTTCGAATAGGATGTGACGCCCAGGCCAAAGACGTCGGACGAACCCGGGTGTTCGGTCAACGCGGCTGAAACCAGCCCGCCGGTGCAGCTTTCGGCGACGGCGACCATGCGTCCGGCGGCGCGGTTGGCATCGAGGACACGCTTTGCCGCCGCGACGAGCTCGGCCGGCAACAGCGTGTCGACGCGCACCACTGCGCCTGAAATCGGGTTTTCGTTCACATGTCCTCCGGAAGGCGCGCGGTCACGATGGCCTGCGCCGCGATCCCTTCGCCGCGCCCGGTAAAGCCGAGCCGCTCGGTCGTCGTCGCTTTCAAGCTAATGCGCGATACCGGCACCTGCAAGATGGCCGCGATCCGCGCGCGCATCGCGTCCCGATGCGGGCCGATCTTGGGTGCCTCACAAATGATCGTCAGGTCGATGAAATCGATCATGCCGCCCTTTTCGATGACCAGTTTTCGCGCGTGATCGAGGAAGCGGTCCGACGACGCCCCCCGCCAGCGCGCGTCGCTGGGCGGGAAATGCGTCCCGATGTCGCCTTCGCCGATACAGCCGAGGACGGCGTCGGTGATTGCGTGAAGGGCCACGTCGGCATCCGAATGCCCGCTTAACCCCTTGTCGTGCGGAACGCGGATGCCGCCCAGCCACAGTTCCTCGCCTGCCTCGAGCCGGTGAACGTCGAAGCCGCTTGCGCTTCGTGTCACGAGCAGGCGGCGCTCCGCCGACGCGAAGTCTTCGGCGCGCGTGATCTTTTCCAGCATCCCATCCCCCGGCACTGTGGCCACTTTGAAACCCGCGGCACGCGCAACCTGGGCGTCGTCGGTTGCGGCTGGGCCTGTCCAGCGTTCGTGTGACGTCATGATGGCGTCGAAGCGAAAGGCTTGCGGTGTCTGGACACGGACAAGTCCGTCGCGGTCCACGGTATCGCCCAGCACGTCGCGCGCGCGCGCGACGGTATCGACGACCGGCAGGACGGGCACCGCGCCGTCGTGTTCGACCAACGCGGCGAGGAGCCGGTCGATGACCGCGCGCGGCAGCTGCGCCCGGGCCGCATCGTGGATGAGCACGTGTCTTGCCGCCCCGATCGCGCGGAGCCCTGCTCGTACCGAATCCTGACGTTCCGCACCGCCCGTCACGACTCCGGCGACCTTTCGCCCCGCCAATGCGGTTTCCAGCAGTGCTTCCTGCCCCGATGCGATAACGACAAACACCGGAAAGCCCGCGAACGCGTCGACCGCGCGCGCGACCAGCGACACGCCGCCGAGTTGCGCAAATTGCTTGGGAAGGTCGCCGCCGAGCCGGACACCTTGTCCTGCGGCAACGATGAGCGCGGCGGTGTCCATGGCCGCGGCCCTAGCCAAGCGCCGTATCAATCGCTAGTGCCCTGCCCATTATTTAGGCAGAAATACGTGCAGCGCATCCATCCCATCCACGTCGGCCCGGTCCGCATCGAAACGCCGGTGATCCTGGCCCCGATGACCGGCGTCACCGACATGCCGTTCCGCACACTCGTGCGGCGCTTCGGCTCGGGCCTCAACGTCACAGAGATGATCGCCAGCCAGGCGATGATCCGCGAGACGCGCCAGTCGCTGCAAAAGGCCGCGTGGCACGCAACCGAAGAGCCGGTATCGATGCAGCTCGCCGGGTGTTCGCCGCACGAGATGGCGGAAGCGGCCAAGCTCAACGCCGACCGCGGTGCCGCGATCATCGACATCAACATGGGCTGCCCGGTGAAAAAGGTCGTCAATGGCGATGCGGGTTCGGCATTGATGCGCGACCTTCCGCTGGCCGCCTCGCTGATCAAGGCCACGGTCGAAGCGGTCGACGTGCCCGTTACCGTCAAGATGCGGATGGGCTGGGATCACAGCCGCCTGAACGCACCCGAATTGGCCCATATCGCCGAAGACCTCGGAGCAAAACTCATCACGGTGCACGGGCGCACCCGCTGTCAGATGTATCGCGACAGTGCCGACTGGGCGTTCGTGCGCCGCGTCAAGGACGCCGTGAAGCTCCCCGTCATCGTCAACGGCGATATCTGTTCGGTGGAGGATGCTCACACCGCGCTCGACCTGTCGGGTGCCGACGGCGTGATGATCGGTCGCGGTGCCTATGGAAAACCGTGGCTGCTCGCACAGGTGATGTCTGCGCTGACCGGACACCACGTCCCCGACGATCCGACTATCGAGCAGCAATATCACCTGATTACTGACCATTACCGCGCGATGCTCGATCACTATGGCGAAGTGACGGGCGTCAATATGGCGCGCAAGCACATCGGTTGGTACACCAAGGGCCTGCACGGATCGGCCGAGTTCCGCAACGCCGTCAACCAGGTTCCTGACAGCCGCACTGTGCTTGACATGCTTGACCGCTTTTACGACCCGTGGCTGTCGCGCGCCGCCGCCTGATCGCGGTGCCCGCCGGGCCTTCGCCCGAGGCGCTGATCGCGGCGATGCCCGGCGCGCTGGTCGTGATCGCGCCTGATGGCTGCATCGCCGGCGTGAACGGTGCGGCGGAAATGCTGGTCAACGCGAGTGCCTCTCACCTGATGCACAAGCCGTTCGGGATCGTCTTGCGATTGAACGACTCGTGCCTCACCGGCCTGCGCGAAGATGCAGTGTTCGCATCGTATGACTGCGTCGTCGAAACACAGCGCGGGGTAAAACTGCGCGTCGATTTTCACGCGACGCCGCTTCCCGATCATGAGGGGTGGCGGCTCGTCTCGCTCAACCTCGCCACGTCGGCGCAGTCGATCGCCGATCGGCGCAGCGGTGTTCGCGCGGCGACCGGGGCCGCATCGATGCTGGCGCATGAGATCAAGAACCCGCTGTCGGGGATACGCGGTGCGGCGCAACTGCTCGACAAGGCCGTCGGCGAGGACGGCAACGCGCTCACGCGCCTGATCCGTGACGAGGTCGACCGGATCGCGACGCTCATTGACCGGATGGAGGCGTTTACCGACGTGCGCCCCCTCGAACGGACGCCGCAGAATATCTACGCAATCCTCGACCACGTCCGTGCGCTGGCCGAGTCGGGCTTCGGCGAGAAAATCGAGATCCGCGACGCGTACGATCCCTCGCTCCCGCTGGTACTCGTCGACCGCGATTCGATGATACAGATCGTCCTTAACCTGTTGAAAAACGCCGCCGAAGCGGTTGCCTCGGGACGGCGCGGGACGGTCTTGCTGACGACCGGTTACCGGCACGGGGTCGCCGTCGCGGGAGAGGACGGTCAGCGCCTCTCGGTGCCGATCGAACTTTGCGTCATCGACGATGGCCCGGGACCGCCGCCCGAAATCGCCGACCATCTGTTCGAACCGTTCGTCTCGTCGAAGTCGTCGGGGCGCGGCCTCGGCCTCGCCCTCGTCGACAAGCTCGTGCGCGACAACGGCGGCATCATCCAGTTTGCCCGAGAGGGCACGCCCGAGAGGACCGTCTTTCGCATCCTCCTGCCGAGGGCGCGATGACGCGGGCAAAAATCCTGCTGGTCGATGACGATGCCGCGATCCGGGTTGTCGTGACAGAGGCATTGCGCCGCGACGGGCATGACGTGCGGACGGCGGCGACGGTCGCCGAACAGGTCAGCATGCTCGAACGCTTCGTGCCCGACGTGCTCATCACCGA
>JANMKS010000027.1:0-1538 GCA_031372155.1 Sphingomonas sp. | reverse complement strand
TGGATAATTCCACGGTGCCGCATTGGCCCAAATATCAGCGCAAGGATTTCGCATGAAAACATCGATCGCACTCGTCGCACTCGTGGCCGCCGCCGGGCTCACTGCCTGCAGCCCCAAGGCGCAAAACGAAACTGCCGAGGCGGGCAACGCGGTCGCGAGCGACATGAACGCGACGGCTGCCGATGCCGTCGACAGCGTCGATGCCGCCACCGACAATGCGATGGACGCCGCGGCCAACAGCATGGACGCAGCCGGAAACACGGCCACGTCGGCCGCCGACAAGATGAAAGCAGCCACCGGCGAGGCCATGTCGGACACCGGCAACGCGATGACGTCGGCAGGAAACGACGTGAAGAAATAGGACTGTCCTAGGACGCAAGGAGGGGCTGCCGTTCGGTGGCCCCTTTTTTTATGGCCAGGGCGCGGGCATGGTGAAGCCGTGCGCGCGTTTTTCCTTCTGATCGCCCTTTTGCCCTGTGCCTGCGGCTCGCCCAGCGTGAGTGAGGTCGGCGATATGTCTCGCGATGAAGCTGCGGCACTGAACGACGCCGCCGAGATGCTGGTCGACAACCGGGCCGAGTCCGTACCTGTGGGGTGACAAAAAAAGGGGCCGGAAGTTTGCACTTCCGGCCCCCTTTTTTGCTTGAGATCGGCGTCGGCAAAGCCGCCGCTTCGTCGGACGGGCTGGCGACGGGCGTCGCCACCCGCCGCCCGTTTTAGTTTCGTGGTCGGGCCAGCGCTCGCTGGCCCGTGCCCGAAACTAAAAGTCCATACCGCCCATGCCGCCCATGCCGCCGCCCATGCCGCCGCCCATTGCGGGCGACTTGTCTTCGGGAAGCTCGGCGATTGTGGCTTCGGTCGTGATCAGAAGCCCGGCGACCGATGCTGCGTCCTGAAGCGCGGTGCGAACGACCTTGGTCGGGTCGATGACACCGGCTGCGACGAGGTTCTCGTAAACGTCGGTCGAGGCGTTGAAGCCACGGGTTTCGTCGTTTTCACGAAGCAGGTTGCCGGCCACCACCGCACCGTCATGCCCGGCATTCTGGGCGATCTGGCGAAGCGGCGTCTGGAGCGCCTTGCGGATGATATCGATGCCACGGGTCTGGTCGTCGTTGACGCCCTTCATGCCTTCCAGAGCCTTGGTCGCATAGAGAAGCGCGGTACCGCCACCAGGGACGATGCCCTCCTCGACAGCCGCACGGGTCGCGTGGAGAGCGTCGTCCACGCGGTCCTTGCGCTCCTTGACTTCGACTTCCGACGCGCCACCAACCTTGATGACCGCAACGCCGCCCGCAAGTTTGGCAAGACGCTCCTGGAGCTTCTCCTTGTCATAGTCGCTGGTGGTGTTTTCGATCTGCTGGCGGATCGCTTCGACGCGGCCCTTGATCGCATCGGCATCACCCAGACCATCGATGATCGTGGTGTTGTCCTTGTCGATCGTGACCCGCTTGGCCGAGCCAAGCATAGCCAGCGTTACGGTCTCGAGCTTGATGCCCAAATCCTCGGAGATCATCTCGCCCTTGGTCAGGATCGCGATG
>JANMKS010000449.1:0-5786 GCA_031372155.1 Sphingomonas sp. | reverse complement strand
GAGGAACTCGTCGTCGACGAGCGCATCGTCGCTATCAAAGCGGTCACGATCAACGAGCCGTTTTTCGCGGGCCATTTCCCGGGTCGGCCGATCATGCCGGGCGTTTTGATCGTGGAGGCGATGGCGCAAGCGGCGGGCGTGCTTGCGGTTGAGTCACTTGGGTTGAGCGGGACCGGGAAACTCGTCTATTTCATGGCGATCGACGGGGCGAAGTTTCGCGCTCCTGTCGAACCGGGCTGCCTCCTTCGCCTCGAAGTCGCTTTCGTGCAAAAACGTAGCAGCGTGTGCAAATTTGCCGGGCGCGCATTCGTCGATGGCAAATTGGCGGCGGAAGCGAATTTCACGGCCATGATCGCCGACCCGCCGGCCTGACTTGCCCCGCGGGGCGACAGTCGCTATGCGCGCCGCTTCGCTTTCCCTTCAGGCTGGTCGGAACCAGCCGCTTATTCAGGAAATTGCTCGTGAAAAAAGATCTGCACCCCGAGTACCACATGATCAACATCCAGATGACCGACGGAACCAAGTTCCAGACCCGGTCGACCTGGGGCAAGGAGGGTGACACGATGACGCTCGAGATCGATCCGACCTCGCACCCGGCATGGACCGGCGGCACCGGCAAGATGCTCGATGCGGGTGGTCAGGTCGCACGCTTCAACAAGCGTTTCGGCGGGCTTACTCTCAAGAAGTAAGTTCAGGCGGCGGTGAGCACGCCAGCGTAAGCCGGATCGTCGAGCGCGATACCTGCGCCCTTTGCTACGCAGATCAGCGCATTGTCGGCGACGCAGACCGGGAGGCCGGTTGCTTCGGCGATGACTTCGCTCATCCCGCCCAGCAATGCGCCGCCGCCCGTCAGCGTGATACCCTGATCGACGATGTCGGCGGCAAGTTCGGGTGGCGTCTGCTCAAGGGCGTTGAGGACCGTGCTGACAATCTGGCTGATCGGCTCGGCAATGGCTTCGGCGACCTCTGCCTGTGTAATTTCGATTTCGACCGGACGTCCGGTTTTCAGGTCGCGTCCGCGGACCTTAATGCTGGTTCCCGGGCCATCGGGCATCATGGCGCTGCCGATGGCGTGCTTGACGCGCTCGGCGGTCATTTCCCCGATCATCAGGCTGTGCTTGCGCCGGATAAACGACGCGATGGCGTCATCCTGCTTGTCGCCGCCCACTCTGACCGAACTGCTATACGCCAGCCCCCTGAGCGACAGCACCGCCACCTCGGTCGTGCCGCCGCCGATATCAACCACCATGGCACCGATCGGTTCGGTAACGGGTAGCCCTGCCCCGATAGCGGCGGCCATCGGTTCCTCGATCAGAAGCACTTCGGACGCACCGGCATTGGTTGCCGCGTCACGCAACGCGCGGCGCTCGACCGTGGTCGATCCCGATGGAACGCAGATTGCGATCTTGTGTCGCCGGGGCAGACGGCTCGGCCCACCAAGCGCCTTGTCGATGAAATGCTTGATCATCTGTTCAGCGACGACGATGTCTGCGATCACTCCATCGCGCAGCGGACGCACGGCCTCGATATTGTCGGGCGTCTTTCCAAGCATGAGTTTGGCGTCGTTGCCCACAACCTTGACGCGCCGCACGCCGTTCCTTGTCTCGAGCGCGATGACCGACGGCTCGTTCAGCACAATGCCGCGCCCCGACACATGGACAACGGTGTTCACCGTTCCAAGATCGATGGCCATGTCATGCGAATGGAAAGTGAAGAAGCGGGAGGCAAAATTGGCCAACGCGGGTAATACCTTCAGGAACGGCGACAGCTTGCGGCTGGACGCGCCGACTTGACCCGTCAATCGCGTCATGCGCCAGAACGCCGTTAATGCGAGCCGGAATGCTTGGCGGACAGGGTGGGATTCGAACCCACGGTGAGCTTGCACCCACGACGGTTTTCAAGACCGTTGCCTTAAACCACTCGGCCACCTGTCCCGCCCCCGCGCTTTAGCGCCCGGACGGTTGCGCGCAATACGTGCATGAAAGGGATTCCCGACTCTGCGACGATCTGTCACACTCACATTCGTGAACCGCGTCCCTTTCCTGATCGTTCTCGTCGCCGCGCTGGTGATGCCCCTTTCAACCTTGGGGGGCGGGCGTGCCGATGCGCAGGACGAGAGCGGCTTTTCCGCCTATGTGAACGGACTGGGTCGGTTGGCACTGGCGCAGGGGGTCAGTCGCGCGACGGTCGACGGCGTCATCCCGGGCCTGACCTATAACCCTCGCGTCGTGGAGCTTGACCGCGCGCAGCCGGGGGCAAGCACGAGTGCGATCCCCGCATTCGCGCCGTACCGCGCTCAACACGTTGACACCGCACGGATCACGCGTGGCCAAGCACGGTACGCCTCGCTCAGGCCGTTTCTTGCCAAGGTGGAGCGTGAAACCGGTGTTCCTGAAGGAATCATGGTTTCTATTTATGGAAACGAGACGAACTACGGCAGCTATACCGGCGATTTCGACTTGCCGCGGTCGCTGGCAAGCCTTGCGTATGAAGGTCGTCGTCGTCAGCTGTTCGAAGAAGAATTCATTGCCTCGCTCAAGATTATTGATCGCGGCATTCCGCGCGCCGTTATTGCCGGAAGCTGGGCAGGTGCGACTGGATACCCGCAGTTTCTGCCGTCGATGTACCTGCGTCTTGCGCGTGACGGCGATGGCGACGGCCGCGCCGATATCTGGCGCAGCGAGGCCGACGCACTCGCTTCCATCGCGAATTATTTCGTGGCGGCGGGGTGGCGTGCTGGCGAGCCGTGGGGGGTCGCTGTCCGTGTGCCCGCAACCCTTGACCGCAGCGCGCTCGACAACCGGACGACTTCGCCGCGCTGTCCCCGGGTCCATGACCGACATAGCCGCTGGCTGACGATGCGCGAGTGGCGAGCGTTGGGCGTCAGCCCGCTGAGTGCGACGCTGCCCGACACAACACTGGCGTCGCTGCTGGAGCCCGACGGCCCGGGCGCGACCGCCTACTTGCTGACCGGCAATTACCGGGTGATCCTCGACTATAACTGCTCGAACTTTTACGGGTTGGCGGTGGGACTGCTCGCGGATGCGGTTGCGCGCTGATGAACGAAGCGGCTAACGCGGTGCCAACTTCCGCACGACTGCCAAGGACGATCATGAAACGCCTGTTGCCCGTTGCCTTGCTTGTGGCCGCTTATCCGGCCAGCGCCGCCGCACCGCCGTTCGATACGCCTGCGCCGGTGGCCTATATGGTCGATCTGTCGTCGGGCGCGGTGCTCTACGCCAAGGACGCCGACCGCCGGATGCCACCCGCGTCGATGGCCAAGATGATGACCGTCTATGTGGCCTTCGACATGATTAAGAAGGGCGAATTGAAGCTCGGCCAGACGTTTCAGGTCCGGCCGGAAACCTGGCAGAGGTGGCATGGACCGGCGGCTGGATCGACCATGTTCCTCTCCACGGGCGAAAGCGTCAGTGTTGATGATCTTCTAAAGGGCATCGTGACCTTATCGGGAAACGATGCCTGCGTGGTTCTCGCAGAAGGCGTGTCAGGCACTGAAGAAGCCTTCGTCCAGCGCATGAATGCCGCTGCCAAGCGCATCGGGCTCAAGAATAGCAACTTCGGAAATTCGAATGGCTGGCCGGATGAAGGACGGACCTATGTCACGGCACGCGATCTTGCCACGCTGGCGAAAGCGACGATCGAGGATTTTCCCGACCTCTACAAGCGTTACTATTCGTTGAAGGAATTCACGTGGGGCAAGACACTTGGATCAGGCGCGGCGATCACGCAGGCCAACCGCGACCCGCTGCTCGGTCGTGTGCAGGGCGCTGACGGACTTAAGACCGGCCACACCGACGAGGCGGGCTATGGCTTCACGGGTTCGGCCGATCAGAACGGCCGACGGCTAGTCATGGTCGTCGCGGGCCTGACCAGCGCTAATCAGCGGATCGCCGAATCGGTCAAATTCATGGACTGGGGCTTTCGTGCGTGGGCCGCAAAACCGCTGTTTCAAAAGGGCAGGCGGGTCGAAACGGCTGATGTTCAGATGGGTGACGCCCCAACGGTGGGGCTCGTCGCGCCCCGCAGCCTTTCGGTCACGCTCCCCGGCGGGGCTGCAGCCAATATGACGATGAAAGTCGTCTATGACGGGCCAATCAAGGCACCCATCAAGGCAGGGCAGCACATTGCCGACCTTGTGGTAACAACGCCCGACACCGGTGCGCAGACGATGCCGCTGGTCGCCGAAAGCGATGTTGGCGAAGCGGGCTTTTTCGGTCGTCTTTGGGCGGGGTTGAAAGCGCTCCTTGGCCTTGCGTGAGCCGCGGTAAATTCATCACGCTTGAAGGTGGAGAAGGGGTCGGTAAATCCACTCAGGCTGCGCTGGTTGCCGAGGCCATTCGCAAGCGGGGCATAGACGTGGTGACGACGCGCGAACCTGGAGGGACTCCGGGGGCCGAAGCAATTCGAGCGTTGCTGATGGCCGGGGAAGAGAATCGCTGGAGCGCGCGGGCCGAAGCATTGTTGTTTGCGGCGGCACGAGCGGATCACGTCGAACGTGTAATCCGTCCCGCCACAGAGGCAGGCGTGTGGGTGATTTGCGATCGCTTCCTCGATTCGACGCGTGCTTATCAGGGTGGGGCTGGGGGAATGTCGGACAACGACATCCTGATTCTGCACCGGATCGGCAGCGACGGGTTCATGCCTGATCGCACCCTGCTTTTGACCTTGCCCGCGCAAGATGCCGAGGCCCGCACCAGCATTCGCGACAAGGGGTGCGTGGATCGTTTCAGCGCACGTTCGGTCGACTATCATTCGCGCCTCGCGCGTGCGTTCGAGGACCTGGCGGGGAAAGAGGCGGCACGATTCAGGGTAATAGATGCGTCGGGCAGCGACGTGGAGGTGCGTGAGCGGATGCTGGCCGCGCTGGAAGATCTTTTCTGATGCTCTTCGGCCATGACCGGCAGGCGCAGTCCATTCTTGCCGCGATGGCAAGCGACCGGATGCACCATGCCTGGCTTTTCGCGGGACCAAAAGGTGTGGGGAAGGCCACCTTCGCCGCGAACGTTGCCGCTCGCTTGCTTGCCGAGGCATCGGGTACGGCGGTGGAGTTGAAGGGGCTGGCGATACCCGAGGATCACCCGACCGCACGATTGCTTGCCGCAGGCAGCCATCCCGACTTTCGCCGTCTCGAGCGGCTCCCCAATGAAAAGACCGGCAATCTTGCCCGGAACATAACGGTCGATCAGGTCCGACTGCTGCGCCCTCTATTCTCCACCGCGACCTCGATGGGTAATCGTCGGGTGGTCGTTATCGACAGCGTCGACGACTTGGAGCGCGGCGCGGCGAATGCCTTGCTCAAGAATCTCGAGGAGCCGCCCGCCAGCACGATTTTCCTGCTCGTGACGCATCAGCCGGGGCGATTACTGCCAACGATCCGGTCGCGATGCCGTGCACTGGCTTTCAGCGCGCTCGATTACGCTGCCATGACGTCACTGCTGCAAGGTCTGATGCCGGACGCCGATGAAGCGACGCGGGCTGACCTGATCGCGGCGGCAAACGGTTCGGCCGCGACGGCACTGAGCTATGCCGCCCTCGACATGGGTCCGCTGGAAACCTCGCTTTTGGAACTCGCGCGAACAGGCGACCCGACGAATGCGGTGCGCAGCAGACTTGCACAGTCACTCGCGCTCAAGTCTGCGCTGCCACGTTATGAAGCCTTCTTGCAAAGGGCACCTGCCTTCATCGCTCAGGTCGCCCGGCGGTCGCAGGGGCGCGCGCTTGAGTCCGCAATTGCTGCATGGAGCGAAGCGCGGTCGCTTGCGCAG
>JANMKS010000437.1:0-1977 GCA_031372155.1 Sphingomonas sp. | reverse complement strand
GCCGCCGATGCACATCGTTTCAAGCCCGTACTGCACATCGCGGCGCTGCATCTCGCGGGTGAGGTTGGCGAGAATCCGGCCGCCGGTCGCGCCGATCGGATGGCCGAGCGAGATGCCCGAACCGTTGACGTTGAGCATGTCGTGGCGGCTGTCATCGTCCGACCAGCCCCAGCCCTTGAGGCAAGCCAGCACTTGCGGCGCGAAGGCTTCGTTAAGTTCGATCAGGCCCATATCGCTCATCGACAAGCCATTGCGCGCGAACAGCCGTTCGGTCGCGGGGACCGGGCCGTAGCCCATCCGGCTCGGATCGACCCCAGCTGCGGCCCACGAATGGAACCACGCAATTGGTTCAAGCCCCAGTTCCTCGAGCTTGTCTTCGGCCACCACCAGGCAGGCAGCGGCAGCATCGTTTTGCTGGCTGGCGTTGCCCGCGGTAACCACACCGCCTTCCAATGGGCGGAGCTTGCCAAGACTCTCCGTCGTCGCGTCGGCGCGGTAGCCTTCGTCGTGCGCGAAGACTACGGACTCGCCCTTCTTCTGCGGGATCGTCACCGGCACCAGTTCATCGTCGAACTTGCCTGCGGCCCAAGCCGCAGCGGCGCGCTGGTGGCTGCGCGCGGCGTAGGCGTCGCAAGCTTCGCGGCTGATGTCCCAATCCTTCGCCAGGTTTTCGGCGGTCTCGATCATGCCGGAGATCACTCCAAAGCGTTCGGCCGGCTGGCTCATCACGCGGCCGCGCGTTAGCCGGTCGTGCAGGGTCAGGTTACCCGCGCGCACGCCTTTGCGGATATCGGTCGAATAATGCTCGACGTTCGACATGCTTTCGCAGCCACCAGCAACGACCACATCGCTCATCCCGGTCTGGACCATCATTGCCGCGTTGACGATTGCCTGCAGGCCCGAGCCGCAGCGGCGGTCGAGCTGGTAGCCCGGAACTTCGATCGGCAAGCCGGCGGCAAGCCATGACCAGTGCCCGATGCACGGCGCTTCGCCGTTGCCATAGCCTTGGCTGAACACCACATCGTCAACCCGCGCGGGATCGATCCTGGTCCGCTCGATCAGCGCCTTGAGGATTACTCCGCCAAGCTCCCCGGCGGTGACCGAAGCCAAGGCCCCGCCGAACTTGCCCACCGGAGTGCGGATCGGGGCGACGATTGCGGCGCGGCGCAGGTTGGGTTGAGGCATCGGTTGGTCTCTTTCTCAGGACGCTTGGACCGCCTGGACCACAGTCCAAGCGCAAAAAAAGCGAGTGGCCGCACGGCCTCGCAAACGGACGCGCGGGGACCAGGTTGGCGAGGAAATAGACATTGCCCAACCATGCCATGGCCTTGCCGTGTAGGACAGCGCAGCGGCGAAAGCATCAATCCCGCTCACGGTCGCTGGTGCGAACCAGACCGCGATCGAGCAACGAGGCGACTGCGTCCGATGACAGACCGAGCCGTTCACTCAGTACCTCCTCGGTGTGTTCGCCAAGGTATGGCGCGGGGCGCGGATCGCCCACTGGCATGTCTGGCACATTGGCGAACGAGCGGGTGGCGGGATATTCGAAGCCGCTGGGGTTGGCGGGCGAGGGCCCGAACAGCGGGTTGTCCGCGACGAGCTGGGGATCTTGCGCCATTTCGTACATGGTGCGGTAGTGTTCGAAGGTTGCGCCGGCAGCGCTCAGGCGCTGCGCGAGATCGGCGTAGTCAAGCTGCCCTGCCGCCCCCTGCATGATCGCGAAGATACGGTCGCGCTGGTCAAAGCGCTTGGCGTCGCTGGTCGCGAAGCTGAGCCCGGTTTCGGTTTCCAGGCCGGCGATCTGTTCGCGCACTTCGAGCGCATCGATCAGCGCCTTCCACTGCTTGGCGGTCAGCGCGGCGACCATGAAGCGTTTGCCGTCGCGGCTGGTGAAGTCGCGGCCGAGCGCGCCCCAGATCGCATTGCCCAAGCGTTGGCGGTCACCGCCGCGATAAAGCATTTCCGCCATCGCGCCGC
>JANMKS010000435.1:0-8424 GCA_031372155.1 Sphingomonas sp. | reverse complement strand
GATAAACTGGCGCGCAAACCCGATCTCGTCATGTTGGGGCTTGGCGGCAATGACGTGCTGCGACAGATTCCTACTAGTGAGACGCGCTCCAATATGACGGCGATGATGGACGAATTGCAGCGCCGCAGCATTCCCGTTGTGTTGACGGGCATGCGCGCGCCGCCCAATCTGGGCCCGGATTATGTCGGACGGTTCGATGCGATCTATCCTGAACTGGCGCGCAAGTACGATGCCGTGCTCGACCCCTTTGTCTTGAGCGGAGTCCTGGGCGACCGGCGATTGATGTTGGCAGACGGGGTTCACCCCAACGCAAAAGGTATCGACATCATGGCCGCGCGCATCGCTCCCATGGTGGCAAGTCGGCTTTAGCATTGGCGGATTGCTAATTTTCAACTGCGTTGACGGCCGGTCGCTTAATGTGGCAGTGGCCTGCGCCTGTTGGGTAGGCGGCTGACGCGCCCACTTGCGGGTGTAGCTCAATGGTAGAGCAGAAGCCTTCCAAGCTTACGACGAGGGTTCGATTCCCTTCACCCGCTCCACACTAGCTAACGCACGAACCCTCGTTTCTTTTTCGCTTCGCCCTGAGCGCTTGCCTGGGCAGGATGGATGCAGGCCTTGAGTTAGTCGTCCGTGCCGTACGTTTCGCCTTGGTGCGCGTCCGCCGTGCTGGCGGTCTTTTCCCAGAATTCGATCAGCGCTGCGCTGAAGCTGCGCGGCAGGTAGGCCTCGCACCGGTCAGCTGTGACGACGTGCAGGCGCACGTTGACATGGTCGATGATCGTCGATGCGGCGTGACCCGCACCGAACTCTGTCGTCTCGGCGTCGAACACGCCGCTCTCCATCAGCAGGCGGCGCCAGCCGGGTCCCGACAGGCACACGCGGACAATCCCGCCACCGATCTCAGTCACTGCCCCGTCATCGCCCAGTATCGCGGGCAGTCGGCCGACATCGCCCTCGACGAACCAGACGGTGGGTTCAACGCGGATCAGTCGCACTGTGTCGTTGCGCCCCGAACGACCCATGGGGGGTAAACTAAAGCCGGTCTCGGCCTTGAAGCGTCCGGCCACGGCGGCAGGTGCACTCCATATTTCGAGGGCATGAAGCGGTGCTTCGGCAAGGACGGTGACGGCGACCTTAGTCACGGTACCGCTCCCCGACTGCGTCGTAGAAGTGCGGCGCGACAACACGGACGCGCGCCTGTCGCCCGCGGGTGGGCGATTTCGCGGTCAATTCTTCGCCGTGCCGCAGCGCCCCGCCGCGCAAAAGCCCGAGCGCGATCGCACTGCCCTCCTTTACGCGAAATGCGGCTGCAGTGACATGGCCTTGCACGCCATCGTCTTCGCGCCCGACGAGCATGGCACCCTCGAGGATAGCGCCTCCCAAGCTCTCCAGACCCACCAACTGGCGGCGCCCTGGCGCGCCCAAGGCTGGTCGTGCAAGTCCTTGCTCGCCAACATAACCGCCCGCCTTGTTGAGCATAGCGCCCATCCCGAGATCGTGCGGCGTCGTCCGCCCGTCAATCTCCCCGCCAACGACGAGATGGCCCTTTTCGATGCGAAGAAACTCCATCGCCTCCATTCCGTACAGGCAGCCGTCATGCTTGCCGACTTCGTTTTCGCAGGCTTGCCACACGGCGGCGGCATCAGTCGCCTTGGCATAAAGTTCGAACGCGCGTTCGCCGCTGTAACTCGCCGCAAGCACGCGCACCGGCACCCCCGCAATCGTGGCTGGCACGGTCGACATATGGCGCGGCGGTGCTTCGCCCGTCAGTGCCTCGATCACTGCATGCGCCTTTGGACCTGCCACCGCGATCCCGGCATAATGTTCCTGCACGTTGATCGCAGACACCTTGAGTCCTGGCATCAGGTAGTGGCGGATATAGGAGATGTGGGTCGCCATCCGGTCCGCACCGCCGGTCGAACTGGTCAGCAGGAAGCGCTTGTCGGCGATGCGCCAAACCGTGCCGTCGTCGAACACGAAGCCGTCTTCGCGCAGCATGAAGGTGTAGCGTCCGCGCCCGACCGCGAGCTTGGCGACGCTGGTGGCGCAGACGATCTCGAGCAATGCGACGGCGTCGGGGCCGGAGATTTCGAATTTGGCGAGCGTCGAGACATCGGTCATCCCGACGCAGTTTCGCACCGCCCGCGCCTCGCGAAGTGCCGCCTGCGCCAGCGTCTCGGCTCCTTTGGGATAGGCGCGTGGGCGGAACCAGTAACCCAGCGGCTGCCAGATCGGGTTCTTCGCGGCGTGGACAGCGTAGAGCGCGACGCGGCGGATATGCGCCCCTCCGTCCTTGGCACCCGCACCCGCCAGCAGCCCCATAGTGACGGGCGTATAGGGCGGGCGGAAGGTGGTGAGTCCGGCCTCGGGGATCGCGACACCCTGTTTTTCGGCGAGGCGGTCGAGTGCCGCCATGTTGCCCAGCTTGCCCTGATCGGTCGCCATGCCAAGTGTGGTGTAGCGCTTCAGATGCTCGACGGAGCGATAGCCCTCAGCCCAGGCAAGGTCGACATCGGCAAGTGTCACGTCATTCTGGAAATCGATGAAGCTTTTCTTCGGGTTTCCAGCGGGCCTTTGCGTGAAGACCGGATCGGGATTCGCGGCGCCGCCGACGGACATCACGTTCTGGCGACAGACTCCGGGAACAAAGGCCTGTGCCGCTTCATTCCAGTCAAGCGTGCCGCCCGCCTGCATGTGCAGATGAACGACGGGCGTGAATCCCCCTGAAACGGCGAGAAGGTCGGCGGACCAGCGTTTCTCTACGCCGTCGATTTTCGCGTTGACACTGGTGAGCCGATGACACGTGCCCTTTACCGAGAGGGGTATCACATTGTGGTGAACGGTGAATTCGCTGGTCGGCCGGGCCGGCGCGGGGCGCGAGTCCAGGATTGCGACGATCTCCGCGCCTGCCACCTTGAGTGCGAATGCCGTGCGATAGGCATCGTCGTTGTTTGTCGCGATGACCACGCGTCTGCCGGGGACCACACCGAACCGCTGTGAATAGGTGCGCGCCGCTTGTGAGAGCATGACACCGGGGCGGTCGTTGTGGGCGAACACCATCGGCCGTTCGATGCTGCCCGTAGCGAGGATTACTCGTCCCGCGCGGACATGCCAGAGGCGCTGAGAAACGCCGTTTGCCGGCATCTGGCCCGGTTCGGACAGACGCTGGGTCAGCGTGACAAGATCATGTTCCCAATAGCCCGACGCCGTGGTGCGTGCGAGAATGCGGCCCCCCGCGGCACGGATCCGCGCGGCGGTCGCCTCGATCCAGGCGGCGTCGAGGTCTTGCGGATCGCGGATGAGGGAAGGGCCGAGAATACGATCCTGTTCGACGAGGATGACGCGCTTGCCTGCTTCCGCCGCTTCAACGGCGGCCTGCAACCCAGCCGGTCCCGCGCCGACGACGAGTACGTCGCAGAACACCGCGCGCTGGCTGAACCGGTCGGGTTCGGCTTCGGTGGGCGCGCGACCAAGTCCCGCCGCGTTGCGGATGAAATATTCAAACCGTAGCCATCGCGTCGCGGGGCCAAAAAAAGTCTTGTAGTAAAACCCTGCCGAAAGGATCGGCGCGGCGAGGCCGAGGATTGCGCCGACGTCGAACGACAGGCTGGGCCAACGGTTCTGGCTGGTCGCTACCAGCCCTTCATAGACGAAGACGTCGGTGGCGCGCGTGTTCGGCTCGCGGCGGCCGCCTTCGCCCACTGTCACCAGCGCATTGGGCTCTTCGATGCCGGCCGTCATGATGCCGCGCGGGCGGTGATATTTGAAGCTGCGGCCCACAAGGCAGACGTCGTTGCGGAGCAATGCCGCCGCGAGCGTGTCGCCTGCTTTCGCCAGAAAGGGGTTACCGTCGAAAGTGAAATTGATCATGGGAGCGCCTCTGGCCCGACGGCCCGGACGACGCTGATGGTGTTGGTGACGCGGTGACGGGTAACAACCATCCAGGCCCGGCAACCATAAGTATGCCGCCAGATCTCGTCGTCCTTCCCGCGCGGATTTGTACGCGTGAATAGCGCATCCATCGCATCGTCCGCCGTCGCGTCCAGCGCGACCACTGAGTCGACAGTGCGTTCGAAGACGAACTCGCTTTGCGCACGCAGGCCGCAATGGGGGCAGGCAATCTCCATCATCAGCGGCTGCCCGGCATCGGACCGCTCCCGGTCTCATCGATCGTTGCGCCGCTGGTGAAGCGGTCCAGCGCGAAGGGCGCGTTCAGCTCGTGCGGTGTGCCGCTGGCGAGCGTGTGGGCATAGGTCCAGCCCGAAGCGGGCGTCGCCTTGAAGCCACCGTAGCACCAGCCGCCGTTGAGATAGAGGTTCCTGACCGGCGTTTCACCGATGATCGGGGCGCCGTCACAGCTCATATCAGTCACGCCCGACCACGTCCTGACCATCCGCAGGCGCGAGAGCGCGGGGACAAGCGCGAGCCCCTGGGCGATAGCAGTTTCCATTACCATCGGGTTGCCGCGTTGCGCATAGCTCGGCCAATTGTCGGGATCGCCACCGAAAACGATGCCGCCCTTGTCCGACTGGCTGATGTAGCAATGCAGCGATTGCGACATGATCACGCTGTTGATCATGGGCTTGACGCCCTCCGTCACCATGGCTTGCAGCGTCTGCGACTCAATCGGCAATCTAAGCCCGGCCAGACCCGCGACATGGCCACTATTGCCCGCAACGCAAATGCCCGTGCGCCCGGCTCTGATGCGCCCGCGTGTCGTCTCGACTCCGACGACCGCCCCGCCGTCGCGGACAAATCCGGTGACTTCGCAATTCTGAACGATGTCGACGCCCAGACTGTCAGCGGCGCGTGCATAGCCCCACGCCACGGCATCGTGGCGCGCAGTGCCGCCGCGCCGCTGGATCAGGGCACCTTCGATGGGGAAACGCGCCGAACGCGACATGTCGAGCAGCGGCTCAAGCTTTGCGGCCTCGTCGCGCGTCATCAAGTCGGCATCGATCCCGTCGCACCGCAAAGCGTCGCCGCGTTGGGCGAGCATCGTCATATCGGCGTCGCTATGGCCAAGGACCATGGCGCCGCGGGGCGAGAACATGACGTTGTAGTTCAACTCGTCGCTCAGATTATGCCAGAGCTTCAGCCCGAATTCGAAGAGATCGTGCAATGGCGCAAGGCGATAGTTCGAACGCACGATGGTGGTGTTGCGCCCGGTGTTCCCGCCGCCGATCCACCCCTTTTCAAGAACGGCGATGCTGCGCAACCCGTGGATCTTGGCAAGATAATAAGCCGTAGCGAGACCGTGGCCACCGCCTCCTATGATCACGATATCATAGCTTGGCTTCGGATCGGGATCGCGCCATGCGGGCTGCCAGTGCTTTTGCCCATTAAGAGCACCGCGCAGCAGCGACAGCGCTGAATATCGGCTCATATAGTCGGCATCCACCCGCGCGTTTCGCGCCAGTCGGCCTCGAGACCGTCGAAGCGCGACAGCTTCAGGATGTCGATGTTGGCAAATGAGCAGGCACCGTCGATCACAAGATCGCGAATGGCGTGGCCCGACGCGGGCGAGAGACCGAAACCCACGCCCGACATCGATGCAACGACGACATTGTCGGGACTCGACAGCCGCTCGAGAATCGGGCGCCCGTCCGGCGAATTCTCGATGACACCGGCCCAGCTGCGGATTATGTTGAGATGCGCGGCCTTGGGCAGCAGTTCGGCGAGGCGACTGGCGAGATTTCGCATCAGCGGCGTTGAGGGTCGCGCGGCAGGCCCAGCCGCGTCGACATCAATCCATTCATGCGGACCCCCGCCATATGCCAGGTTGCCGCGCATGGTCTGACGGCCATAAAGTTTGTGCCCGTCGACGCCGCCGATCGGCATTATCGGGGCAGGTTCGGTGATGATCATTTCCGCGCGCGCGGAAGCGAGCGGAACTGTGACGCCGAGCTGCGCCATCAGCTGCGGGATCTGCGGCCCGGCCGCAACAACGACGGTGTCGCAGCCATAAGTGGCAGTCGCCGTCTTTACCGCCGTCACCTTGCCGCCGTTTGTTTCGAAGCCAGTGACGGGGCTGTGCTGGCGGATCGTGCCGCCCAGATCCTGGAGCGCCCAGGCATAGGCCTGTACGCTGCGCTGCGGATTGGCATGGCCACCGAATTTATAGTGCACGCCGCCGAAGCAATTGTCCCCCGCGAGCGGTACAGCGTCCTGCACCTGCTTGACGTCGAGAACCTCGACCGGATGCCCGAGCCGGTGATGGCGTTCAGCAACGAAGCGATACTGTTCCCACTGGCGTTCGCTCATCGCAATGATGACGCGGCCCTGCTGATGCTCTGTCGGATATCCCAGCAGTTCATCCATCTGTGGCCACAGGCGCTGCTCTTCATCGAACAAAGGGCTCTGATAGTGCGAGGCACCGCCGCCATTGCGCCCCGAAGCTTCCCAACCCACAACGAACTTGTCGAGGACCGTGACGCTGACGCCCGAACGCGCGAGCCACCAGCCCGCACTTAGGCCCGTGACGCCACCGCCGACGATGACGACATGGCCGCCGCTCATTCGTACATTCCAGTATAGAGCATCGCGCGATGCTCATCTTCATGCACGGTGCCAATATCTTCGACCGGCACCCACTGGGTCGGAATGCCGAACCAGACGTCCCATGCCGCCGTCATCGCTTCGGGTTCATCCCAGTCGGCCATGATCCTCAGGGGTAGCGGGCGGACCGGAGCCCGGTGGGTCGCGAGCGGGATAGTGCCGAAGGGCATTCCCGATTCAAGCGCGAGCAACATCGCGACCTGATCGCGACAGCGGCGGCCTTGGCACACGCCCATCCCCGCGCGGGTCAAACGCTTGATCTGGTCGGGGTTGGCGGGACCGTCGTCGAGCAAAGTCTCAAGCGATCGCGCGCACATGGGTGCGGCGCGGGACAAATAATTCGGCGGCTGCACGCCGATCAGGTCAGCCCGCGTCACCTCTTCGCACTGACAGATGATCGTATCGTCGGCGCTGTTGGCGGTAAGCGCGCGCATCCAATCCATGCGGTACGCGATATGATCGAAGCCGGTGTCAGCAAGGCCTGCACAATCGCCGACCGCTGACACATTGGCCTCGCCCAAGGGCACATATCCGCCGCCCAGCGGATTGAGGGTGCGCGGGCCGTGCATCGCGTCGACGAGCTCGATCATCGGGACGAGGCCGATCGCAACGCAGATCGTGTCACAGGCGATCGTCGCGCCAGATGACAAGACGGCAGCTTCAACGCCGTTGATCCCGCCCTTGGCGGACGCGATGGTCGTATTGCAGGTAATCTGGATTCCCACTGCTTCGACGTCCGCTATCAGGTCGGCATTGCCCTGCGGCGTGTCACGCACCTCAACAATTCCCGCAACTTCGATGCCGCGCCCATGCGCCAGCAACGCGGTTTCGAGCGCCAGATCATGCGATCCGAGCACAAGCATCCGCTGCCCGGCGAAGGCGCCATAGCGGGTCAGGAGCATCTGGAGCGCGGCCGCGCCCATCACTCCAGGCTGATTCCAGCCGGGAAATGCCATCGCCAGATCGCGCGCGCCGGCGGCCAGTACGATATGGCCGAAGCCGACCAGCCACGAGCGTTCGCGATCGGCAAGGCCGACGACCTGTTCGGAAAGGCTTTGGACGCCCGGGCCATTGCGGTAGACGCCCCACGCCGTCGTGCCCAGCAGCAGTTCGACTCCGGCCTCGATCGCGCCCTCCAGGCCGGGCATGCTCATGAAAACCGCTTCGAGCATACGATCGCTGTTCTGCGTTGCTGCCGTCATCCGCCCGCCAAACCAGAGCGGCACGTCATTGCCCATGAGCGCCCCCGACACGGGATTTTCGTCGACGAGCAGGACCGATTTGCTCGCCTTAACGGCGTTGATGGCGGCAGCAAGTCCACTCGGACCCGCCCCCACGACCACGACGTCGTAATGAGCTTCAGGCGAAGTGCGCGTGCCATTGACGGCACACACGTCGATTCCGGTAAAGCGAAGATCCATCACACGGCCTCCAGCGCCTGGCGCAAATCGGCGATCAGGTCGTCAATATGTTCCAGCCCGACCGACAGGCGCACCGTGCCCTCGGTAATCCCGCCTGCGGCCCGGTCGGCCTCGGCAACGGCATAGTGCGTCGTGCTCGCCGAATGGCAGATCAGCGTTTCCGATCCGCCGAGGCTGACCGCGAGCTTTACGAGTTCGAGCCGATCTAGCATCCGGAACGCTTCCGGCTCGCCGCCGCGCAAATGGAACGAAAAGGTCGATCCTCCGGCCTTGCACTGGCGATCATAAACTGCGCGTTGCGGCGTTCCTTCGATAAGGAAACCCAGATAAGTGACGCCCGCAACCTTTGGATGATCGCGCAGGAATTCGGCCACCACACGGGCGTTTGTCATTGCCCGCTCCATCCGCACGTCGACCGATTCGAGCGACCGAGTGACCAGCCAGG
>JANMKS010000343.1:0-4829 GCA_031372155.1 Sphingomonas sp. | reverse complement strand
CAGGAAGTGGTCGAAATGATCGCGCAAGGCGTTTTCGACGAGGCGCGCGGCTTCGGGCGACGTCAGGCGGTCCTTGGTCTGCGACTGGAATTGCGGATCGCGGATGAAGACCGAGAGCATGAGTTCGGACGGCGCGATGACATCCTCGGGCTGGATGTCGCCCGCTTTCTTGTTCCCGACGAGTGCGCCGAACGCGCGCAGCCCCTTCACGATTGCCGCGCGCAGCCCGGCTTCATGGGTGCCGCCATCCGGAGTCGGGATGGTATTGCAATACCACGAGAAACTGCCGTCGCTCCACAACGGCCAGGCAACCGCCCATTCGACACGACCCTGCGCCTCTCCCGGGAAATCCTGTCGCCCCGCGAAAAACTCCGCGGTCGCGCATTCGCGCGTCCCGACCTGTTCGCGCAAATGGTCGGACAAGCCACCGGGAAACTGAAATACCGCTTCGGTGGGCGTGTCGTCACTGATCAACTCGGGCGCGCACCGCCAGCGGATTTCGACGCCCGCGAACAGATAGGCCTTCGACCGCGCGAGTCGATGCAGCCGCTCGGGTTTGAAGCTCAATTCGCCGAAGATTTCGGGATCGGGCACGAAAGAAACGCTCGTCCCGCGCCGGTTCTGCACCGGCCCGAGCTTTTCGAGTGGCCCCAACGTCTGCCCCTGCGCGAAGCTCTGCCGGTACAACTCCTTGTTCCGCGCCACCTCGACCACGGTCTCGACGGATAGCGCGTTGACCACGCTGACGCCGACACCGTGAAGGCCGCCGGACGTCGCATAGGCCTTGCCATCGAACTTTCCGCCCGAATGGAGCGTCGACATGATGACCTCGAGCGCAGATTTGTCGGGAAACTTCGGGTGTGGGTCGACCGGGATGCCGCGCCCGTTGTCGATCACCGTCAGGCGGTTGCCCGGCTCGAGCGTCATCTCGATCCGCGTCGCGTGCCCCGCGACCGCCTCGTCCATCGCATTGTCGAGCACTTCGGCGGCAAGATGGTGGTACGCGCGCTCATCAGTGCCGCCGACGTACATGCCGGGACGACGGCGAACCGGCTCCAGCCCTTCGAGGACCTCGATCGAAGACGCATCGTAGCCGGTGGCGGGCGTGGCGGACGAAGCCGCGAAAAGATCGGTCATTGGGCATGGCTATAGAAGCGGGGTTTGCAGGTCCGCAAGCGAGCGACCTGTGGCATTCGTGCAACGCCCTGACATTTATTGCAGTGCAGCGTGCATCCAAATGGCGCGGCGCTCCGTTTCTGGGCTCGACATAAACAGGAGTTGCGTAATGCTTAGATATACTTTGATCGCGGCGACGGCACTGATAGCCGCCCCCGCCCTTGCTCAGGAGAGCAATCCCTTCGACGGAATTTATGTCGGCGGCTCGGTCGGCGCTGCCGTTCAGCCGAACGATGGCGGAAATTCGTCGATCCTATTCGACCGCGACCTGAACGGCAGCTTCGGCGACACCGTCGTCACCGGCCTCGGGGCGAATGCCTTTTCGCCCGGCTTTTGCGGTGGTTCGGCCACGAGCAGCGCGGCCGGTAACTGCACCAACGATAAGGACGGCATCGAATATTACGGCCGCGTGGGCGCCGACACGCACATGGGTCCGGTCGTTATCGGCGTCATGGGTGAATTCGGCCGTCCCGAAATCACCGACAGCGTGAGCGCGTTCAGTACGACACCCGCAAGCTACACGATGCGGCGCAAGCTCGACTATAACGCGAGCATCCGCGGTCGTCTTGGCTTCACGCCCGGCCCCATGCGTACGACGCTGTTCTACGCGACCGGCGGCGCGAGCTATGGCAAGATCAAGAACAGCTTTTCCACGACCAACACCGCGAATTCGTTCACGACCAATGGCAGTTACGATGCCTGGGGCTTCAGCGGCGGCGGCGGTGTTGAGCAGAAGATCGGCAGCAACTTTTCGGTCGGCCTCGAATATATCTACAATGAACTGCGCGACAACGACGCGCGTGTTCGTGTCGGCGCGGGTACTGCCCCTGCAACGAACCCGTTCCTGCTTGCAGGCGCGGGAGGCACGAATTTCCGGCGTAGCGATGACGAGTTCCGTTGGCACAGCCTGCGGCTGACGGCGGCGTTCCGCTTCTAATCGCGAAATGGGGCTCGCGATTTCGATCGCGGGCCCCTTTTTATTCTAACGAACGCGCGGGCCGCCGAACGGAAGCGGCGGCGGCGCACGGCGATCGCGGCGCGGCATCTGTGCCTGATACGCCTGCCCGCAATGCTGCACGCAGTAAGGGAAGCCCGGGTTCACGGTCTGGCCGCAAAAATGAAAATCAGGTTCGCCCGGGTGTCCAAGCGGCCACTTGCAAATTTTGTCGCTCAGATCGAGCAATGTGGTCTTTCCCGCTATTTCGGGCGCTGGCTTGGCGGGGACCAGGCGGCGCGGCGGTGCCGGTGTCGACGGCGGTGCCTGATCGCCAGGACCCTGACGCAGAAAGCCCCCGGGGCCGACCGAACGCAACTGAGCACCTGTCGGGCCGGTAGGGGCCTGTGGCACGTAAGGCGGAATGATGCTGCGCGAAGGCGCGGGTACCGATGGTGGCGGAGGCGGAGGTGCCGCAACGCGCGCAGGCTCCGGAGCACTCGCCGCGGCGGTGGTGTTTGCCGGCTCGTTGGGCTTCACGGGCGATGGCCGCGCTTCAAGCGCAAGACGGTGCGCCTTGCCGATAACGGCGTTGCGGCTGACTCCGCCAAGATCTTCGGCGATCTGGCTGGCGGTCATGCCCTTTTCCCACATCGCTTTCAGGCGATCGATGCGTTCGTCGGTCCAGGCCATCTTGATCCTTGTCTCAAATGCTTGCGGGCGGCGGTGCATGCCCCTAGGCGAAGTGCCAATGTACGACCAGTCCCAAAGCGCGATCCGGTCCGAACCCGGCGAGGCCGTTTTCCGCGGTATCAACTGGGTGGGCGTGAAGACCCTCTATATCAAGGAGGTGCGGCGCTTTTTCAAGGTGCAACTCCAGACCATCTGGGGTCCGGCGATTTCGACCGTGCTGTTCCTCGTCATCTTCGTGGTTGCGCTCAGCGGTGTGAAACAGAACGTGCTCGGGCGCCCGTTCGCAGACTTCATTGCGCCCGGCCTCATCATCATGGGCATGATGCAGAACGCGTTCGCCAATTCCAGCTTCTCGCTTCTGGTCGGAAAGATTCAGGGCACGATCGTCGACTATCTGATGCCGCCCTTGTCGACCGGCGAGCTGCTTGCCGCTATGGTTGGCGGCGCGATCACGCGGGCGGTGCTGGTCGGTGCCGCAATCTGGCTTGTCATGCTGCTCTGGCCGGACGTCCATGTCGTGCCTCGGCACTTGTGGGCAGTCGTCGTGTTCGGATTGCTCGGATCGGGCATGCTGGCGTTGTTCGGGGTTCTGACGTCAATCTGGGCTGAAAAGTTTGATCACGCGGCGGCCGTGACCACCTTCGTTGTCGGCCCACTGGCATTGCTTTCAGGCACCTTCTATTCGATCGACCGGCTTGCCCCGGCTTTCCAGGTCGTCAGCCGGATAAACCCGTTCCACTACGCAATCTCGGGGTTCCGCTATGGTTTCATCGGCGCGGCGGACTCACCCATCCTTGGCGGGGCTCTTGTGCTGGCGGGTATCAACGCGGCACTGGCGTTTCTGACTTATGCGCTGCTTGAAAGCGGGTGGAAGCTTAAAGCCTGATTTGACGTGCGTGCACCCGCGCCGGTATATGCCGTGTCCGGAACGAAGGCGGCCGCCCCGGCCGCCTTTTGCGTTTGAAAGGCCCGACCGATGACGATCACCCCGCTCATGCCAGTCTATCCCCGCTGCGGGGTCCGGCCGGTGCGCGGAGAGGGTGCATATCTTTATGGAGAGCGCGGCGAGAAATATCTGGACTTTGCAAGCGGCATTGCGGTCAATTTGCTGGGCCACGGCCATCCGCACCTGACCAGTGCGATTGCGGAGCAGGCGGCGACGCTGATGCACGTGTCAAACCTTTACGGCAGTCCGCAGGGTGAAGCTCTGGCACAGCGGCTCGTCGATAATACGTTCGCCGATACGGTGTTCTTCACCAACTCGGGCGCTGAAGCGGTCGAGTGCGCAATCAAGACGGCGCGGCGCTATCATCACGTCAGCGGCAATCCCGAACGACACACGCTGATCACGTTCAGCAACGCATTTCATGGGCGCACGATCGGCACGATCAGCGCGACTGATCAGGTGAAGTTGCGCGACGGGTTCGAGCCGCTGTTGCCGGGGTTCGCTTACGCGCCGTTCGACGATCTCGAAGCGGCGCGCGCTCTGGTCGATGCGAACACTGCGGGCTTTCTGGTCGAGCCAATCCAAGGCGAAGGCGGCATCCGCCCCGCGAGCCAGGCGTTCCTGCAAGGGTTGCGCGATATCTGCGACGCACACGGCCTGCTGCTCGTTCTCGACGAGGTGCAGTGCGGCGTGGCGCGCACCGGCAAACTTTACGCGCACGAGCATTACGGGATTACGCCTGACATCATGGCGACGGCCAAGGGTATCGGCGGCGGCTTCCCGCTCGGTGCGTGCCTCGCGACCGAAGAAGCGGCGAAGGGCATGGTCGTGGGCACGCACGGCAGTACATACGGCGGCAACCCGCTCGCGATGGCGGCCGGGCAAGCGGTGCTCGACGTCGTACTCGAGCCCGGTTTCATGGCGCAGGTAACGGCGACGTCGGACCGGTTACGTGCCAGCCTCGAACAAATGATCCCCAACCACGATCACCTCTTTGACAGCGTGCGCGGACTGGGCCTCATGCTCGGCGTGAAGCTGAAATCCGACAGCCGCGCGTTTGTCGCACATGCCCGCGACAAT
>JANMKS010000408.1:0-1545 GCA_031372155.1 Sphingomonas sp. | reverse complement strand
CTGGAGGAGGATGTTGAACACGTCGGCATGGGCTTTTTCGACCTCGTCGAACTGCACCACCTGATAGGGGCGGCGGCGCACCGCCTCGGTCAGCACTCCACCTTCGTCATAGCCGACATTGCCCGGCGGCGCGCCGATCAGGCGGCTGACGGCGTGCTTCTCCATATATTCGGACATGTCGATGCGGACCATCGCGGACGAATCGTCGAACAGGAATTCGGCCAGCGCCTTGGTTAGTTCGGTCTTGCCAACCCCGGTCGGGCCGAGGAACAGGAACGAGCCCAGCGGGCGGTTGGGATCCTGCAAGCCGGCGCGGGCCCTGCGCACCGCCGCGGCGACCGCCTTGACCGCATCGGCCTGGCCGATCACGCGCGCCCCGATCGCGGCTTCCATGCCGAGCAATTTGGCGCGCTCGCCCTCGAGCATGCGTTCGACCGGCACCCCGGTCCAGCGCGCGACCACGGACGCGATGTCCTGGTCGGTGACTTCCTCGCGCAGCATCGCGCCCTTGGTCGCGAGCGCGGCCTCGGCGAGCTTCTTCTCGAGATCGGGGATGCGGCCGTATTGGAGTTCGCCGGCGCGGGCGAGGTCGCCATTGCGCTGGGCCTGGTCGAGTTCGATCCGGGCGGAGTCGAGCTGGCCTTTCAACGAGGCCTCGGCGCTGATCTTGTCCTTCTCGGCCTGCCACCGCCCGGTGAGCTCAGACGATTGCTGTTCGAGGTTGGCAAGCTCGCCTTCGTGCGTCGCCAGCCGGTCCTTCGAGGCGCTATCGCTCTCCTTCTTGAGGGCCTCGCGCTCGATCCGCAGTTGCATGATGCGGCGGTCGAGATTTTCGATTTCCTCGGGCTTGGACTCGACCTCCATCCGCAATCGCGACGCGGCTTCGTCCATCAGATCGATCGCCTTGTCGGGCAGGAAGCGATCGGAGATGTAGCGGTTGCTGAGCGTCGCCGCGGCGACCAGCGCGGCATCGGTGATGCGCACCCCATGGTGAAGCTCGTATTTTTCCTTCAATCCGCGCAGAATCGAGATGGTGTCGGGGACGGTCGGTTCGCCGACGAACACCGGCTGGAAGCGGCGTTCGAGCGCGGCGTCTTTCTCGATATGTTTCCTATATTCGTCGAGCGTGGTCGCTCCGATCGCGTGAAGCTCGCCGCGCGACAATGCGGGCTTGAGCAAATTGGCCGCGTCCATCGCGCCTTCGCCTTTTCCCGCGCCGACCAAGGTGTGCATTTCGTCGATGAACAAGATGACTTCGCCGGCCGCCTGCTTGACCTCGTCGAGCACGCCCTTCAGCCGTTCCTCGAACTCGCCGCGATACTTGGCCCCGGCGATCAGCGCACCCATGTCGAGGCTGAGCAAGCGGCGGTGCTTAAGCCCGTCGGGGACGTCGCCGTTGGCGATGCGCAATGCGAGCCCTTCGGCGATGGCGGTCTTGCCCACACCGGGTTCGCCGATCAGCACCGGGTTATTCTTGGTGCGGCGGGCAAGCACCTGCATCGTGCGGCGGATTTCCTCGTCGCGACCGATCACCGGGTCGAGTTT
>JANMKS010000261.1:0-5526 GCA_031372155.1 Sphingomonas sp. | reverse complement strand
CGTCTCTGCCATCGCCGTGACCAGCGTCGGCGCGAGCCACCGCCCACGCGGCGGCTGTTCACTCAGCAAGTCGATCGCCGTGATCTCCGGCATCTGCGCGGCACCGTAACGGCCCGGCAGCTTCAATTCCTTGTAATGCCCCAGTGCGACCTGCTGGCGGGTTTCGATCGCCGGCGTCGCACTCGCAAGCACGACCGGGCAGCCCTCGAAGCGCCCGCGCATCACCGCAACGTCGCGAGCGTGATAATGAACGCCGTCTTCCTGCTTGAAACTTGTCTCATGCGCTTCATCGACCACGATCAGCGCGAGGTCGGGATAAGGTAGAAACAATGCGGACCGCGCGCCGACCGTTACCTTCGCCTCGCCGCTGGCGACGGCGCGCCACGCTCGCCTTCGCTGCGACTGGCGCAGGCCCGAATGCCAAGCCACCGGCGCATGTCCGAAGCGCGCCTCGAAACGGCGAAGAAACGGTTCGGTCAGCGCGATTTCGGGAAGCAGGACCAGGCTTTGTCGTCCGGCACGCAGGGCGGCGGCGACCGCTTCGAAATACACTTCGGTCTTGCCCGATCCGGTAACGCCGTCGAGCAGGGTCGGGGCAAAAGCGCGCGCATCGACGTCGGCGATCAAGGCCCCGGCCGCCGACTCCTGAGCCGCCGACAGCGCCGGGGGTGCAAAGTCAGGGTCAGGGGTGGGGAAGGGGTCGTCGATCGCCACCTCGACAGCTTCGATCGCGCCGGCTTTTACCAGTCCCCGGATCACGCCGTCGGATACACCTGCGATCAAGGCGAGTTCGCGCACCAGCCCTTGCCGCTCGCCGATGCGCTCGAGTGCCTGGGCACGCTGTGGCGTGGACCGCGCCGGTGTGTTTCCTGTCGCACGATACTCCACAACCGAACGACGGTCGTCGAGCGCGGATGCACTCGCCAGTGCCATCCGGAGAACGGCCGCCGGTGGCGCAAGATAATAGTCAGCAGTCCACTCGATCAGGCGTCGTAACGGTGTTGCAAGCGCAGGCAGGTCGTACACGCTCGCCAGGTTGCGCAGCCGGTTGTCGCCGACTTCCGCATCCGAGGGCATGTTGTCCGGCTCCCAGACCACGCCTGCTAGCTGTCGGGGGCCGAGCGGCGCCAGCACGATGCTGCCGGGTTCGACGCTCATCCCGTGCGGCACGCGGTAGTCGAGCGGGCCGAGTGCGGCGTTTAACAAAAGTACGCGGGCGCGGGACATCGGCGCGCCTTAGCTCGATTTCGGTGAAAGCGGTAAGGCTAAGCCGCGCGCGCGCGCAAGGTGATGATCGAGGCTTCGAGCGCAGCGGGATACAGCAGATCGTTTTCTTGACGAATGCGTTCCGCCAGCCTCGCCAGGATCGCGCGCGTTGCGCGGCAGAACGCGGCCCAGTTCCCAGCGTCCGCGCCCGGACGCCAGCGTTCGAGGTATCGCCGCCAATCCAACCGGAGTTCGGAAAATTCGGCCGCAAAATCCTCTGCCATCTGGGCCGTCTTCGTATCGCCGCATAGCATCAACTGCGGATATAACTCCTCGTCCTCCCGGGCCAAATGGTCATCGAGCAATACGCTTAGCCGTTCGAGCGCGGCCATTGCGCCAGCACTTTCGCCTGCACCCTTCAGCAACGCACGATCGACGTCGCCGGCGGCGCGCATGAGCATTTCGTGTTCGTTGATAAGCAATTCGAAACTCGACAAGGCGTGGTTACTCCGGCGTCGGACATTCAACGACCGTGCACGGAATTGCTTTAGGGCGCCGGCAACCTGTCGTTCATTGCCGCCTCGCGATAGGGCAACGCACGATCGCTTTGATGGAGTAGAGTGTTGCGTACACAGTTCAGGAATGCGGTGGTCGGCATGGCATTGCTGGGAGTGCCGTCGATTGCATCGGCACAGGCCCCGACCCCGCAAGAGTCCGAGGCCGAAGCCGACGAGGACGAAGGCATCGTGGTCACGGCTCAGCGCCAGCGCGGCGCCGTGACGGGCGACATCAAGCCCGAACTGCAACTCGCGCCGGCCGACATACGCGCGTTGGGCGTCAGCACCGTCACCGAGCTTCTGAGCGAACTTGCACCGCAGTTGCGCAGCGGCCGCGGTGATGGGCAACCCGTCGTACTTCTGGAAGGGCGACGCATATCCGGGTTTCGAGAAGTTAGAACGCTGCCTGCCGAAGCGATCGCCAGGGTCGACATTCTGCCCGAAGAGGTCGCGCTCAAATATGGCTATCCTGCCGACCAGAAGGTCGTGAATATCGTGCTGCGTCAACGATTTCGTGCTTTCACGGCCGAGCTGGAAGATCGCCTCGCGACCGGAGGCGGTGCCAACAATGTTGAAGGCAGTTTCGACTTTCTCAGGATTCAGCGCGCGGGACGTCTGAATCTGCACTTCGAACGCGCGAAGACCGACCAGTTGCTGGAGAGCCAGCGTGGCATCGACGATGCGTCCGGGTCCGGTCGGTACCGAACTCTGTTGCCGACAACAGAAACATCGACGCTGAGCGCCACGCTCAACCGGTCGGTGTTCAACGATGTGTCAGCGACGCTTAACGGAGAACTCTCGACGGAGGAGAGCCGGAGCCTTTTCGGCCGTCCAAGCGCATCGCTGACACTTGCGAACGGTGGACTCGTCGATCGCACGTTCACCGAGCTTTCGCCGCTGACGAGGCGCAACGGCGCGCAAGCAGCGCATGCGGGGGCGACGTTGAACGGGACGCTGTCGAACTGGCGCTGGACGTTCACGGGCAATTACGATCACAGCGATAGCAAGACTATCGTCAATCGCGGCATCGATCCTTCGCTTTTTCAGGCGGCCGTGCTGGCGGGCCAAGCCGACGGGCTTGGTCCTATTCCCTCACAACTTCTCACGCTCCGGCCCGATGACATCGCGCGCAGCCAGTCGAATCTCGGCGCAATCGACTTCACGGTCAGCGGTGCGCCGTTCCGCTTGCCGGCCGGCGACGTTTCCACGACATTGAAGGCCGGAGCCTCGTTCAGCGGATTCACGTCGAACTCGTTTCGTTCGGGAGTTGCGCAAAGGGGAAACGTTTCGCGCAGCGTTGCCGACGGTCAGATCAGCATCGACCTGCCATTGGCAAGCCGGCGAAGCGGGGTTCTGGCCGCCGTGGGGGACCTGTCCGTCAACGCCAATTTCGCTGTTCGCAGGCTCTCGGACTACGGCACTCTGACCAGCAGTGGCGGCGGTGTCACCTGGGCGCCTATCGGTGCCTTAAACCTGATTAGCTCTTTCACGAGCGAGGATTCGGCGCCGACAGCGCAGCAGTTGGGCAACCCCGTCA
This sequence comes from Sphingomonas sp., assembly GCA_031372155.1. GTDB lineage: Bacteria > Pseudomonadota > Alphaproteobacteria > Sphingomonadales > Sphingomonadaceae > Sphingomonas_O. The sequence goes on along the minus strand of JANMKS010000261.1, from coordinate 2,226 downwards.
TCTCCACGCCCGGTGTCCGGGTGTTCGACTTCGTTCGGAACGAACCTGCTTTCGTAACGCTGGTGACGGGCGGCAACCCCAACCTTGCGCCCAGCAAGCGCGATGTCTGGAAGCTGGGTGGAACGCTAAAGCCGTTCACGGCGGACATCACACTGACGGTTGACTACACGAAAACGAAGTCAAGCGGCGGCATATCGGCGCTGCCGCCGGCAAGTTCGGCCTCGCAACTCGCCTTTCCCAACCGTTACGTCCGCGACGCCAACGGGTTTCTGATCAGCGTCGACAGCCGCACGGTAAATTTCGCGAACTCCGACAATTCGCAAGTCAGGTGGGGCTTGAACTTTTCCAAACCGTTGAAGAATTCGCAGGCACAGGTCGACGCGCTCCGTGCAGCTTTTCAGGCGCGCTTTCCGAACGGACGACCCGATCGTGGCGCCGGTGATCGCCCTGCCGGCGATCGTCCGCGCGGCGAGGGGGCTCGCGGCTCCGGACGAGGCGGCGGTTTCGGCGGTGCGGGTGGTGGCGGTCGGCTGAACTTTGCAATCTATCACACCGTGCACCTGACGGATTTGGTCGCTTTGCGTGACGGACTGCCTCCTATCGACCTCTTGCGCGGTGGTACGATCGGCAACGGCGGTCAGCCACGACACGAGCTTGAGCTTCAGGCAGGTATTTCGAAAAACGGTTTCGGAGCACGGCTGACGGGCAACTGGCAGAGCGCGACTCGGGTCACCGGCGCTACTGCCGCGGACGACTTGCGCTTTTCCGGCCTCGCGACTGCCAATCTTCGGCTGTTCGTAAATCTGGCGCAATTGCCCGGCGTCATCGGGAAGGCGCCTTGGCTCGCGGGAACGCGGGTCACGCTGGGCGTCAACAATCTGCTCGATAGCCGCCAGCGCGTGACCGATGCGACCGGGGCGACACCGATCAATTACCTTCCCGGCTACCTCGATCCGTTGGGCAGGTCGGTAAGGATCAGCATTCGCAAATTGCTCTTCTGACGCTAGAAGGCACGCGGGTAAGGGAGCGCCTCATGAAATTCTTCGTCGATACCGCAGACACCACTGACATCGCAGAGCTGGCCGCGACAGGTTTACTTGACGGCGTCACGACCAATCCGTCGTTGATCCACAAGTCGGGTCGGCAATTCACCGAGGTCGTGAAGGAAATCTGCGCGCTCGTCGACGGACCGGTGTCCGCAGAAGTCGTCGCCCTCGACCACGCGACGATGCTGCGAGAGGCCGAAATCCTTCGCAAGGTCGCTGACAACGTGTGCATCAAGGTGCCGTTGACGATCGACGGGCTGAAGACGTGCAAGGCGTTGACGGGGGAGGGCACGCTGGTCAACGTGACACTCTGCTTTACACCCAATCAGGCTTTGCTTGCGGCAAAAGCGGGGGCGAGTTTCATTTCTCCGTTCGTTGGACGGCTCGATGATATCGGGCAGGATGGCATGGATTTGATACGCGATATCCGATTGATATACGACAATTACTCGTTCGGGACCGAGATATTGGTCGCGAGCGTGCGGCATCCGGTACACGTCCTGGAAAGTGCGCGTATCGGTGCCGATGTCATGACCGCCCCACCGTCAGTCATCCGCGCCCTTTTCAATCACCCGCTGACAGAAAAGGGCATTGCCGGGTTCATGGCGGACTGGGCAAAGACGGGTCAGACGATCTCGTGAGGGCAGAGGTGCTGCTGGCCTATGCCGGGCACCTTTCGCGCGACCGCCGGCGCTCGCCGCACACCGTCCGCGCCTATGTCGCGACCTCCGAACGGCTCATCGAGCATCTTGGCGGGGTTCGTGTCCCCGATCAAAAGGAATTGCGAGGCTTTCTCGCCGCGCGGCGAAGCGACGGCCTGTGCAACGCAAGTGCCGCGCGCGAACTTTCGGCAGTGCGCAATTTTCTCACCTTCGTCGGGGGCGAGGATGCCACGCCAAAGACCAAGGGCCCCCGGGTAAAGAGGGGCGTGCCACGCCCGATCTCGCCAACAGATGCGGTCGCGCTGGCCGAGGATGTCGCGGGCCAGGCCAACGAGGTATGGATTTCGGCGCGCGACTGGGCCGTTCTGCTACTGCTTTACGGTGCGGGTCTGCGGATCGGCGAAGCGACCGGGTTGACCGGGGCTGTCCTGCCGCTGGGTGCGACCATTTCAGTCACAGGCAAGCGTGAAAAGACCCGCCTCGTTCCGGTGCTGCCGCAGGTGCGAGAGGCGATCGAA
>JANMKS010000222.1:0-2388 GCA_031372155.1 Sphingomonas sp. | reverse complement strand
GCGACATGGCTGCCCAGAGCATAATCGGGTCTGATCGCCTTGGCGACCAGGTCAGGCCGCAACGGTCGCATCCGCGGGTCAATATGCTGCCCGAAATAGCTGTAGGGCCAGCCGTAGAACCCCCGGTCGCGAACCGAAGTCAGATAGTCGGGGACCAGGTGCGGGCCGAGTTCGTCACGCTCGTTGACGACGACCCAAAGCGTGTTCGTGCCGGGATAGAAGTTCGGACTGTTGGGATTGCGCAGCCCGGTCGCGAATTCGCGCGCGCGCCCCGATTGCCGGTCGATTTCCCACACGCTCGCGCGACCCTTTTCGGCCTCGAGCCCGTTTTCGACGATGTTGCTGTTCGACCCGACCGTCGCGTACAGCCGCTGCCCGTCGGGACTGACCGTCAGGCTCTTGGTCCAATGATGGTTGATCGGGCCGCCCGGAAGCTCGGTCAGGTGTTCGCCGGGGGCTGTGATGCGCGTCTGGCCCGGAACGAACGGGTAACGCATGACCGCATCGGTGTTCGCGACATAGAGCATGTTGTCGACCCACACGACGCCGAACGGCGAGTTTAGATTATCGAGCAGAGTGACCTGCAGTTCGGGCGTGCCGTCGCCATCGGCATCGCGGATCAGGGTGATGCGACTGGCGGCCTTCGGACTACCGGGAAACGACGTTGCCTTGACCTTGACCAATCCCACGATCGGGTCCTTGGGGCGCTTGACTGGCTCGGACGGTGGCGACTTTGCCTGGACGGCCAGGATGTCGCCGTTGGGCAGGACATAAATCATCCGTGGATGCCGCAAACCGGTGGCGAGTGCCCTGATCTGCAAACCCGGCGCAACCGTCGGCGTCTGGCCGGGCTTCCATCCTTCGCCGGGTGCCACGTTGACCGGTGGAATCAGATACTGCTGCGGTTCGGGCAGTGTCGGGTTTGGGCCGATCTGGCTGGTCTCGTCGAACGGCGCATCGCTGCAGGCGGCAAGCGACAGCGCGGCGGTCAGGGCGAAGCGGATTTTCATGTGCCGGACCCCACGCCGTGCCGGTAGGCAAGCGACCCGCCGAGCCAGGCGCTGACCATCAGGAGCAGCACGACGACCCCAGACAGGATGATCCCCTCCGGGACCACCGCTGTCCATCCGTCGCGGCTGTGAACGAAAGCATTGATGAACGCCGTGATCATCACCATCACGTTTAAGAGCATGTGCGGGGTCGCGGGGCGCAGCGCGCGGACGCGACGGTCTCCGAAATAATCGATGAAGCCGACGATTGCGGCAAGCGCGCCCATCGCGAGACCCGCCGAAATCAGCCATATCGAAAAATACTGCCAGAACAGGTTTTCGGTCCGGACATATACGATATCGGTAACAAACGCGCCGAAGAAGAACGCGATCGGAAACGGAACGATCATGGGATGAATGGGATGGCCGAATATGCTCGCGGTGGAGCGCGGGTGGCGGTGGTCGGCATCGGTTTCCATGGTACGGCTCCAAGGGTCATGCCGTTATACGAAAGCGAAACGCCGATGTTCCGGAAGCGCACTTAATTGCGCGCGCGGAGCTTGTGCCAGATGAACCAGATGGCGGCAGCCAAAACGGCGACGACGATGACCGCGTCGAAGCTGTGCAGCACCGCTTTCACGCGCGGATCGCTGTTCCACGCCGCCCCCAGCTTCATTCCGACCCACGCCAGCGCGTAACACCATGGCCACGATCCGATGAACGTGAAGACGTGAAAACGAATGAGCGGCATCCGCACCACGCCCGCCGGAAACGCGATGAATGTCCGGATCACCGGCAACATCCGTCCGACCAGCACTGCCCAGTCGCCGAAGCGCGCGAAGAACCGGTCCGCCTTGTCGATGTCATGCGCGTCGATCAGGACATAGCGGCCATAGCGTTCGACGATCGGCCTGCCGCCGCGCCTGCCGAACTCATACGCGACGGCCGAACCGATATTGTTGCCGATCGCCCCCGCCGTCGCCACGCCCCACAAAGTGAAATGCCCTTGGGCGACGAGGTAGCCCGCGAACGGCATGATGATCTCGCTCGGCAACGGAATGCATGCGCTTTCGATCGCCATCAGCAGCGCGACGCCGGGATAGCCCATCGCGACGATGACCGCAGTCGTGAAGCCTGCGAGCCAGCCGATGATATTTTCGATGAATGCGCTCATGCTTGTCCCCGCTCCGCGCCGACGTTAGCGCGCCCCTATCCGAGGAGGCACTGCTATGGAACCCGTTCACGTCGCCTTCCTGCTGTTCCCGCAGGTGACGCAGCTCGATCTGACCGGTCCTGCACAAGTGCTCTCCCGATTGGGGAATGCAAAGATCGACCTTGTGTGGAAGACGCGCGACCCGGTTCCGACCGACGCGGGGTTCGACATCCTGCCGACAGCGAC
>JANMKS010000176.1:0-2849 GCA_031372155.1 Sphingomonas sp. | reverse complement strand
ATGTTCGACGTTTTGCCCTGATCGGTCGCCATGCCATTCGTCGTGTAGCGTTTGACGTGCTCCACCGAGCGAAAGCCTTCACGCACGGCGAGGTCTATATCCTTCGCCGTGACGTCGTTCTGGAAATCGACAAAGGCCTTGATCCGGGTTGCGTCCTTGGGGCTGGGCAACCGTTCTATGGTTTCGCCGGTCCCGAAATCCCATGATCCGGCGCACGCCCCGACACAGCGGACATTGTCTGGATGGTTGCGCGGCACGAACGCGCCCAGATCGTCGCGCCAGTCGAGCGTCCCGCGCCCATGCGACCAGAGATGCACGCTCGGCGTCCAGCCGCCCGCCATCAGCAGCGCGTCGCACGCCAGTCTCAGTGCGCCTGCGCCGTCGGCGGCCGACACCGTCACGCCCGCAACCGCATGTCGCCCCGCGACACCGGTCACGCTTTTGCCGATATGAACGGCCAGGCCGCGCCGTGCCGCGCCCTCTTGCAGGGCGGGATCGATCGTCTGGCGCGCGTCGACAATCGCGGCGATCTTCACGCCCCCGTCGGCGAGTGCAAAGGCATCGCGCCAGCCGCTGTCGTGCACCGCCATGACGAGGGCATTTCGGCCAACCGCAACGCCATATCGAAGCAGAAACGTCCGCGCCGCCGACGCCAGCATGACGCCGGGTACGTCGTTGTCGTCGAACACGAGTGGCCTCTCGATCGCGCCCTGCGCCAGCACGACCGCGCCCGCACGGATTCGCCACAGTCGCTCGCGCGCGCCGCTGGCCGGGTGCGGCAGGTGGTCGGTCAGCCGCTCGACAGCGCCGACGAAATTGTCGTGATAATGACCGAACGCCGTTGTCCGTCCGAGCACAAGGATATTGGTTGCCGCTGCCAGCGCCGCGCGGCTGCGCTCAAGCCACGGCCACAGTGCCGGGTCAGAAAGCGCGCCGCCGCCGATCTCCTCCTGATCGTCGATCAGGATGATGCGCGCGCCACTGCCGCAATGTTCAAGCGCGGCGTCGATCCCCGCAGGGCCGGCGCCCACGATCAGCACGTCGCAGTGCGCATAATTGGCCGCATAATAATCGGGATCGGGTGCAATCGGTGGCACGCCCAGCCCTGCCATGCGCCGGATCGATGGCTCATAGAGGCGCTCCCATGCAGCGCGCGGCCATTTGAACGTCTTGTTATAAAAGCCGGCAGGAATGAGGGGGCTCAACCGGTCGTTGATCGCGCCGAAATCGGTCTTGAGCGAGGGCCAGCGATTCTGACTCAAAGCGGTCAGCCCTTCGTGAAGGGCGATGCTTGTCGCTCGCAGATTGGGCGTCACACGCCCTTCGCCCCGGCTGACGGTGACCAGTGCATTGGGTTCTTCAACCCCTGCACCAAGCAATCCCCGCGGGCGATGATATTTGAACGAGCGCCCGAAGAGCATTACACCATTGGCCAGCAGCGCCGACGCAAGCGTGTCACCTGCCAGCCCCCGATAGGGCACACCGTCGAATGTGAAGGTGAGGGTTTCTGAACGGTCGAGGCGACCGCCAGCACTCAGCCGGAAACCGCTCAAGCGCGCTGCCCTCCGGCCTTGTAGGTCGTTTCGAACTTGTCCGTGACGGTGTCGCGCACGGCATTGAAGAAACGGCCGCAACCGTGAATGTGTCGCCAGCGTTCGTGGTGGCGACCGCGCGGATTGGCCCGGATGAAGAGGAACGCCGCCCATTCGGCATCGCTCAGCTGCGATGGATCGGCGGGACGCGCGATATGCGCTTGCCCGGCGTTGGCGAATTCGATCTCGGGGCGCGACTCGTTGCAATAAGGGCAGTGGATCAGGATCATGTCAATGCGCCACCGCCGCCGCCGCCGCTTCGTCGATCAGGCGACCTGTCCTGAATCGATCGAGATTATAGGGCGCGTTGATCGGGTGCGGTTCGTCTTTGGCCATCGTATAGGCAAGGAGGTCGCCCGCGCCCGGCGTCGCTTTGAATCCGCCGGTGCCCCAACCGCAATTGACGTAGAGTCCCTTGACCGGCGTCATGCCCAGGATGGGCGACCGGTCAGGGGTGACGTCGACGATCCCGCCCCATGTGCGCAGCATCCGCATCCGGCCGAAGATCGGGAAAATCTCGCAGATCGCCGCCAGCGTGTGCTCGACGATGTGCAGCGCACCGCGTTGCGAATAACTGACATACTGGTCGGTTCCCGCTCCGATCACCAGCTCGCCCTTGTCCGACTGGCTCATATAGGCATGGACAGTGTTCGACATGACGACGCAGGGAAAGACCGGCTTGACCGGCTCGGATACGAGCGCCTGAAGTGGGTAGCTTTCAAGGGGAAAGTTGAGGCCTGCCATCTGCATGACGAGCGAACTGTTCCCGGCCGCAGAAACGCCGACGCGGCGCGAAGCGATGAAGCCCCGCTCGGTCTCCACACCCTCCACCGCGCCGTCGCTGCCGCGCCGAATCCCGGTGACGGCACAATTCTGGATGATGTCGACACCCAGCGCAGCGGCGGCACGTGCATAACCCCATGCCACGCTATCATGTCGGGCGGTGCCGCCCCGACGCTGCAGCGCAGCACCAAGTACCGGATGGCGTGCGCGCGGGTCTATGCTGAGCGGCGGGCAGAATGCCTTGGCTTCCTCAGGGGTGAGCCATTCGTTATCGACCCCGTTCAATCGGTTCGCGTGAATGTGGCGCTTGAAGCTCTGTACGTCGTGAACATTGTGCGCGAGCATCATTACGCCGCGTTTGGAATACATGATATTGTAATTGAGCTCCTGGCTCAGCCCGTCCCACAATTTGACGGCGTGGTCGTAGAGATGGGCACTTTCGTCGTAGAGATAGTTCGAGCGGATGATGGTCGT
>JANMKS010000173.1:0-1511 GCA_031372155.1 Sphingomonas sp. | reverse complement strand
GACCGACTTCAGCCCTCATCGTTTCCACGATGGAAATCACATCCTCGAACTGACCCAGGCAGTTCAAGGCGGCGCACAGGTTGCCTCGACAAGTGATCAACCCCATCGTTTCGCCCCGGGAATGTGTCAACAGATTCCTTTGTTCGGTGTGTATGGCAACAGCCTCTTCGAATTGCCCTTCCAATAGGTGCTTCGTTGCAAGCAAGTTCAGGCGATTGGCACGCAACCACGGCGGGTCATCCGAGCGCTCGTTGTGCCGCATCTCGTCGAGAACCAGGTCCATCTCGAGGTAGCAGCGCCGACCGCCAAGCGACCATCCGTTGACGTACAAGCTCTGAATCAGGCGACGCCGCTCACCTGTTTCTCGATAGGCGCTCAACGCAAGACGGTTGGCGTCGAAGCGTTCCGCGCTGGGCAATCGTCCTTCGAGCCCCATCAAGGCAACGCCGTGCCAGAAGAGCGCTTGTGTGGACGGGTCCGTGACCTGGCCGATGTGCGCACGCAAGGGCAGAATCCACTTCATCCCCTCGTGGGATCAACCCAGCCCGCGCCTGAGCATTGCGCGGCCCCTGGCCAGCGCGATGGCGGTGTCGATATCCCTGTCGTGCTCGGTTGCCCAATCGAACGCGGCGCGAATGTTGTCGATCTCCGGCGCCAGGCGCTGCATGAATTCGCTCATCGTCAGTGTGCCGCTCTCGCCGAATCGCGCCTTCTCGGTCTGTGCGACCAGATCGCGCACGGCATGCGCGTGGCGGCGAAGAGTCGCTTCGGCTTCGCCAGCTTGCGCCATCCGATTCAAAGCGTAGTCGCGCGTCGATTCGAGCAATCGGTAGCGCGGAGGGTCGCCCGCATCGACCTGCACCAGCGATCCATCCACCAGAGTGCTCAAGGCATCGAGCACGGCCCAGGCATCGATGGCGTGGTCGGCGGCGACGCCCTGGGCAAGTTCGATCGAGAAGCCACCGACGAAGACACCCAGGCGGCGCAGCACGACGCGCTCTGCGTCCGACAACAGTGCGTGGCTCCATTCGATGGTGGCAACCAGGGTCTGGTGCCGGGGCAGGGCCGTGCGCGAACCGCCGGTCAGCAGCTTGAAGCGCGCGGCCAGGCGTTCTCGGATGCCCTGGACCCCGAGCAGGCGGACGCGGGCCGCCGCGAGCTCAATGGCCAGCGGCATGCCATCCAGCCGGCGGCAGATGTCGGCCACGGCGCCAATGTTGGTCGGACCGACAGCAAAGTCCGGCTGCACGCCTTGCGCCCTCTCGACGAACAGCTCGACGGCCGAGTAGCGTTCGAGGTTCTGCGTCTCATACGCGGAAGGCGTCTCGAGTGGGCCGAGTTTGAAAAGAGTCTCGCCACGCACATTCAGTAGCTTCTGGCTCGTCGCCAGCACCCGCACGCCAGGCGCGCGGGCAACGATGGCTTCGGCCAACGCCGCCGTGGCTTCGATCAGATGCTCGCAGTTGTCCAGCAACAGCAGCGTCACTTGCGACGACAGCAGGTCGAGCAGG
>JANMKS010000159.1:0-3569 GCA_031372155.1 Sphingomonas sp. | reverse complement strand
GACCGCGAACAGCCGTGCGACGACGCGCTCGACATTGCCGTCGACCACAACCGCGCGCTTGCCGAATGCGATGCTGGCGATCGCAGCGGCAGTGTATCGACCGATGCCGGGCAGTGCGCGAAGCGCTCTTTCATCGTCGGGCAAGATATCCCCGACCGCGCGCGCGCAGGCGAGCAGATTGCGTGCCCGCGCATAATAGCCAAGGCCCGCCCACGCCCGCATGACCTCGCCGTCGTCCGCAACGGCGAGCGCCGCCACCGTCGGCCAGCGCGCTGTAAACGCTGCGAAATACGGCTTTACCGCCGCAACCGTCGTCTGTTGCAGCATGATTTCGGAAAGCCACACGCGGTAAGGGTCGGGCGGGGGGGAGAGTGGCGGCGACCGCCACGGCAAGGCACGCGCGTTCGCATCGTACCATCTCAACAAAGGGATATCGACGCGCACGGTGCGCTTGTGGCAGAGATGGCGGGATGTCGAAACCGCCCAAGTCCGAATCAGCCCCAGTCCGTTCGCGTGGCGGGCGTGCGCGCAGCGTTTCGGAGATCGTGCCCGACGTTGGTCGCGCCGCGTTCCGCCGCTTCGGTTTCGTGCAATCGTCGGTCGTCAGCCGCTGGCCGGAGATCGTCGGAGAGCGCTATGCCAAGGTATCGGCACCCGAATCGATCCGCTTTCCACAGGGCAAACGGTCCGAAGGCGTGCTGACGCTGGCGGTCGCGGGCGCGCATGCGCCGATGATGCAGCATGTCGGACCGACGATTATCGAGCGCGTCAACCGCTTTTTCGGATATGCCGCGGTGGCTCGCGTGACCATCCGCCAGGGCGAGATCGCGCCGCCCAAACTCCGCGCCGCGCCGCGCGCCCATGTCGCGGTGCCGGTCGAACTCGGCGAATCGCTCAGGACGGTGGCGGATCCCGAACTGAAGGCGGTACTCGAATCGCTCGCGCGCGGCGTGGCGGCGGCGACATTACTTCCGGTCATCGGAAAGATATCATGATGCGCATTGTTCTGGCGTTGCTCGCGCTCGCCACGATCGGCGCTGCACCGGTCGACTGGACTCGCACCGTCACGCACGCTCCGAACGGTGCCTATGTCATGGGCAATCCCAAGGCAAAGGTCCGGCTGGTTGAATACCTCAGCTATTCGTGTCCGCACTGCGCGCATTTCACGGTCGAGTCCTTCCCGAAGCTCCGCCGCGATTATGTGGCCTCGGGCAAGGTCGCCGTCGAACTGCGCAATGCGGTTCGCGACCGCTATGATTTTGCAGCTGCCTTGCTGGCACGATGCGGCGGTGCGGCGCGCTTCTATCCACAGAACGAGGCATTGTTCGGTGCGCAGGAAGCGCTGATGACCAAGGCGCAGGAGTTCGAGGCACAGAGCCCTCCGCCCGAAGGCACGCCGGTCGGCGACCTGCTGACGGGCATCGCGCAGGGGTCGGGCATGACCGCGCTCATGCGCGCGCGCGGGGTTCCTGCGGCCGCACAGAAAAAATGCCTGACATCGAAGACTGAACAGGGCACCGTCCTGGCAATGACCAAGGAGGCGGTCGAGGTCCGCAAGATCGAAGGCACCCCGACTTTCCTCATCAACGGGCAAGCATCCGGCGTCTATGACTGGGCCACGCTCGAGCCCAAATTGCGCGCGGCAGTCGCCAAGCGCTGAACGACAGGAACCACAATGAAGCCTATCGCAATCGTCCTTCCCCTCGTTCTCCTGATGTCGTGCCGGGGCACTGCCGATAATACTCAGGATGCCGCGCCTGTCGCTGCCGTGAAGCCACCGACGGGCACCGAGTGGACGACGACGGTTGCGGCAACGCCCGATGGCGGCTTCGTGATGGGCAACCCCAATGCCCCCATCAAGCTCGTCGAGTACGGATCGCTCAGCTGTTCGCACTGTGCCGAGTTCTCGGCGAAAGCAATGGAACCGCTCAAGGCGAATTACATCTCGACTGGCAAGCTGTCGTACGAGCTGCGCAATTATGTCCGCGATCCAATGGACATGGCGGCGACGCTGCTTGCCCGCTGCGGCGGCCCCGGACCGTTCTTTCCGCTGGTCGAACAGATGTTCGCCGATCAGGCCAACTGGTTTGCCAAGGCGCAGGCCATTACGCCTGCCGAGCAACAGGCACTGGCGGCAATGTCACCCGCGCAACAGCTTTCGCGCTTTGCCAGCATCATCGGCATCGACGAGTTCGTCCGCCAGCGCGGGATCAGCGCGGCGCAGGCCAATGCCTGCCTTGCAAACACCGGCGAGGCCGACAAGCTCGTCAAGATGCGCGACCGTGCCAATACCGAGTTCAACCTTCAGGGCACACCGACATTCCTGATCAACGGCAAGGTCGTACCCGATACGGCAGGCTGGGAAGCGCTCGAACCGAAGCTGAAGGCCGCAGGAGCCTGATTTGCGCGCCGGGGGGCGAACACTCCGATGCGGATAGCGCGGGTCAAGCTGACCGGCTTCAAGAGCTTTGTCGATCCGGTCGAACTGCGCATCCTGCCCGGCCTGACCGGTGTTGTCGGCCCCAACGGGTGCGGTAAGTCCAACCTTCTCGAGGCGATCCGCTGGGTCATGGGCGAGGGCAGCCCGAAGTCGCTGCGCGGTGCCGCAATGGACGACGTCATCTTTGCCGGGACCGCCAGCCGTCCGCAGCGTCAATTCGCCGAAGTTTCCATATTGGCCGAGCGCGAGGACGACGAGGTCGAGGTCGTTCGGCGCATCGAGCGCGGCGCGGGATCCGCCTATCGCATTAATGGCCGTGATGCCCGCGCACGCGATGCCCAGCTGATCTTCGCCGATGCCGCGACAGGCGCGCATTCGCCCGCACTCGTCAGTCAGGGCCGCATCGGCGCAATCATCGCGGCAAAGCCCGCCGAACGGCGACAGATGCTTGAGGAAGCGGCGGGTATCTCGGGTCTTCACGTCAGACGGCGCGAGGCCGAGATTCGGTTGCGTGCAACCGAAGCCAACCTGTCGCGTGTCGAAGAGCTCGTTGCCGAACTCGACGCACGCATTGTCGTTCTGCGACGGCAGGCGCGATCGGCGGAGCGTTACCGCAAGCTGTCCGACGAAATCAGGATGGCCGAAGCGCGCCTGATCTATGCCCGCTGGCGCGATGCGGCGGCGGCGGCGGAAACGGCACGTGCCGAAGCCAGGACCGCGGACGAAGCCGTCTTTGCCGCGTCCGAGGCACAGCGCGCGGCAGCGGCCTGGTCGAACGAAGCTGTCGGCGTGCTGGCCGCATCGCGCGGCGCAGCGCAGGTCGCGCGCGACGAAGCCGCCGACGCGCGCCATCGACTCGCGACGGTACAGGCGGAGCGCGCGCGGGTCGACGCACAGCTTTCGGACCTTGCGGCGCAACACGATCGCCTCACCCAGGACCGTGCGCGCGAAGGCGAACTTGCCCGCGATGCCGGAGAGGCAGTGTTGCGCTTGTCAGCAGAAATCGCAGCACTCGATCTTCGCCTCAGCCAGGCGGCGGAGGCACGCCCCGCCGCCGTCCAGGCGCTGGCCGACGCCGAACAGGAAAGCCGCGCCGCCGAGATTGCACTGGCGCGCACACTTGCAGACG